>JAFOXS010000211.1 GCA_017391665.1 Alistipes sp.
GAGAGGTCGTTGCCCACCTCCTTGTACATAAGTGGCCATGTCACCTTGTCGGCCGCAATCTCCATCTCGGCCAATCCCTTGACCGTTACCACACGATCTTTGGCTACGAAATCGTTGATGCCAGCTTCGATTTGTGCACCCAATGCTGCCAGGCCTAAAGCTACTATGACGGCCTCTGTCTTCCAGTTGCTCATAATCTCCTTTTTATATAGAATTTGAAAATCACGTTCTCCGTTAACGCAACTTGTTGGCAAGAAAATGTCTTCTCACAAACAGGTTATATATCGCAACACCCGCAACATTCACACCCCACGCAGTCCAGAAGGCTGCCGAGTAGCCCACGTGCTCGGCTACGATGCCGCCGACGAGCGTACCCAGACCTATGCCAATATCCCACGAAACCAAGAGTGTCGAGTTTGCAGTTCCACGTTGTGAGTTCTCCGCAAGGTTGATAAACATCGTCTGGAACGCGGGGAACATATGTCCGTTGCCAAGACCGATGACAAGAGCCGCGCCGTAGTATCCCCACGGGTTGTGCACCGCCGCAAAGAGCAGATAACCAAACAACGATATGGCCGTGCCTACGGTGGCGTTTTGCGTCACCTTACCCTGGCGCAGTGTGCGGCTGCCCACCAGTCGTGAGAGAATAAGACCTATGGCCAGCAGCATAAAGAACAACCCCGTGCCACCTGTGATGCCTAACTCCTCCTTGCCGTAGATGGCGATGTATGTGGCCAGCACACCATAGGAGAAGGCGTAGCATATCATCGCAATGCCCTCGCGCCACCCCTTGATGAGGATGAAGCGGTCGAGCGACAGAGGTCGGTGGTCACGTTGTATGTCGCGCTCACGCATCTTCACCTGCGAGGTGCTCCACAGTCCCAGAAGAGAGGTGAGGAGTGCCACCCAGAAGAGCATATCGTAACTCTGAAAACGGTCGAACAGAAGTAGTGCCACCGTTGGGCTGATGGCCGTTGCGATGTTGTTGCTCAGACCGTAGTAGCCTATGCCCTCGGCACGGCGCGCAGAGGGTAGTACGTCGATGGCTACGGTGCTGTTGGCAACCGTCGTAGCACCAAACGGAGCGCCGTGCAGCGTGCGCACAATGGCAAAGAGTAGGAGCGATCCCGCCATCAGATAGCCGCCAAAGCAGAGTGCGAAGAGAAAGTAGGAGGTCATCAGCACTATGCGACGCGGGAAGCTATCGACCAGAAAACCACTCAGCGAGCGAATCATCAGCGCCGTGAGGGTGTAGCCCGAGAGCACGATGCCTATGGTCTGCTTGTCGGCGCCGAACACCTCGCTTAGATACGAAGGCAGAAGCGGCGTGAGCAGCATAAACGAGAAGAAGATCATGAAGTTGGCCACCCACGTGCGCAGGTAGTTGGCGTTCCATAATCGCTCTTGCGGTATGTTGTCGTGCTGTTTCATTGCTCTGTTTTACGTTGCAAATATACAAATTTATGCGTAGCGTTGTTCTCACAATCTTTTCTATGGGGTGAATTTCCTGTAATCAAACAAAAACAGAGAGGCTTGCGCCTCTCCTTATCCTATCTCGTCGATTTTCTTTTCGTCGTAATCCTTCACTATCTCGCCGAACTTCAGGCGTGCCTGCGCCTTGATTTCGGGCGTGAGGTTTTTCGTAAGGGTGTGTATGGCCCACATCAGCGCCGCCATATCGTCAGTATAGCCCACCATAGGGATAAAGTCCAGCACCATATCGGTAGGCAGGATGAAGTAACCCAATGCACCATAAATCTTGCTCTTGTCGGCCATCGTCACCGCGTCGTTGCGCAGAACGTAGTAGAGCAGCAGGGCAGCATAGATGATCTTCGCGTTGGCCCAGCGCACGGCACGCGAGAGTTTACTCAGAAGTCCTTTCTCGGAGTAGTTGACGCCGTAGCGCTCGATGTTTTTGGGAGGTTTCATTGTGTTTTGTTCTCTTTACTGCAATAGGATAACGTGTCGAGGTGGTAAATTATTGTTTTTGCGCACCCCTCACCCCGAAAAAAGAGGCCGCCACGCCATATCCTCAATAAAAATTCGTATATTTGCGCTATGGTAGTGCGCTACCTGCAAAGATAGGAATGATTCAAAAAAATATAGCAATGAACGCAATCGTAAAGACAGATTTCAATTTCAAGGGTCAGCAGAGCCACTATGTTGGCAAGGTGCGTGACGTTTATGCCATCGAGGGCGATTATTTGGTGATGGTCGTGTCGGACCGCATCTCGGCTTTCGACGTGGTGTTGCCCAAGGGTATTCCCTTCAAGGGTCAGGTGTTGAACCAGATCGCGGCTAAGTTCCTCGATGCAACATCGGACATCCTGCCCAACTGGAAGATCGCTGTGCCCGATCCTATGGTGACCGTGGGTCACAAGTGCGAGCCCTTCAAGGTAGAGATGGTTATTCGTGGCTACCTTTCAGGTCACGCCTGGAGAGAGTATAAGGCTGGCAAGCGCACTATCTGTGGCGTGGAGATGCCAGATGGTATGGTCGAGAACCAGCGTTTCCCAGAGCCTATCATCACTCCTACAACTAAGGCCGACGAGGGCCACGACGAGGATATCTCTAAGGAGGAGATCATCGCTCAGGGTTTGGTAAGCCGTGAGGAGTATGAGCAGTTGGAGGCATACACACGCGCTATCTTCCAGCGTGGTACGGAGATTGCCGAGAAGATGGGTCTTATCTTGGTAGACACCAAGTATGAGTTTGGAATGAAGAATGGTGTTATCTACCTTATGGACGAGATTCACACCCCTGA
>JAFOXS010000292.1 GCA_017391665.1 Alistipes sp.
GATGCTTACCGTAACCTCGATATGGGCGAGAAGTTTTTTACTCGTATGTTCTTGCTCTTAACGGGCGTAGATTATATCAAGGAGATGATCATAGCCGGCCATTCGGCTGATGAGATTCGTGCCCGCTGGCAGAGCGATGTGGAGCGCTTCAAGGTGCAGCGTCGTAAGTATCTTCTTTATGAGGAGTAGAGACTAAAGTGCAGGTACGTAGTAGATTATTATGCCTATAGCAGCCGACAGCACGATGAGCAGGATTGGGTTAACCTTCCTGTAAGCCGCTATCATTGCTGCGATAAACAGAGCCCAGCTCCATCCGTCAATAAAGCTTGCGCCCTCCTTCGACGAGGGGAACATCAGCAGCAGAGCCGCTGCTCCGATCATGCCGATTACGACGGGACGCATGCCTGCAATAAGCCCTTTTACATATCGGTTGTCCTTGAGGAAGAGGAAAAATTTTGTGATTAGTATCATCAGCGTCAGCGCCGGCAGACACACCGATACGGTCGCCACTACCGATCCCCAGAATCCCGCTACGGTGTAGCCTACATATGTTGCAGAGTTGATAGCGATGGGGCCGGGAGTCATTTGCGATATGGCAACTATGTCGGTGAACTCAGCGTTTGTCATCCACGCATTCTGCACCACAACCTCATTCTGTATGAGCGAGAGCATGGCGTAGCCTCCACCGAAACCGAAGAATCCAATCTTCAGGTAGCTGATAAACAGTTGCAGATAGATCATCGCTTCACCTCCTTTCCACGGAGTGCCGCAAGCAATACTCCCACAACACCACCAGCAAACAGAATATATACGGGCGAGATGCCCACATACCATATAATCAACGATATGGCAGCGGCGATGGCTATGGTGTAACCTCGCATGCCCTTTGTGAAGCCGATAATAGGCGCAAACATCAGTGCCACCACTACGGGGCGTATGCCCTTGAAGGCGGCGTCCATGATCGGATTATGGCGCACCTGCGTGAAGAAGGCTGCTATGAGCAGCATGATTACAAATGATGGCAAGGCGACACCTACGAGCGAAGTGAGGGCACCTCGATAGCCATACATTTTATATCCTACGAAGACAGCAGTATTGAGCGATATGGGGCCGGGAGCTGATTGAGCCAGTGTGAGCAGGTCCAAAAACTCCTGCTCCTCGATCCATTTGCGATGTGTTATCACCTCGCGCTGGATAATGGCAATCATGGCATATCCTCCACCGAAGGTGAATAAGCCTATCTTGAAAAATGACGTGAATAACTCCCAGTATCTCCTCATTACTTGCCTCTGTAAAAACGACAGAATGTGCCGAGTGGCAACTCCTTGCCAGAGCGGTCGCTGAAATATAACTCTCCCTGCTCCTCCTTGCCCGTATGACCGAATGTCTGACGCAGGGCTGTGCGAGCCAGCAGAGCCGACAATCCCATAGAGTAGAGGTTCAGCACCAGGAATCCATGCTCCTTGTCAAGCAGTGCGGCACAGCACTCCAGCATCTCGCCGATGTTCTCCTCCAGGATCCACTTCTCACCATTTGCTCCACGACCGTATGCTGGGGGGTCGAGTATGATGCCATCGTAGCGGTTGCCTCGGCGCACCTCACGGCGTACAAACTTCAGCGCATCCTCCACAATCCAGCGCACACCCTCCAGGCCGCTCTGCTCCATGTTTTCGCGCGACCATGTCACTACCTGCTTTACCGAATCGACGTGTGTTACATCGGCTCCGGCAGCACGTGCCGCCAGCGATGCGCCACCCGTATAGGCAAACAGATTCAGCACCTTGGGTGCGATGCCCTGTGCCTTCTGCTCCTCTATGCGGTCGTAGATAAAATTCCAGTTAGCCGCCTGCTCGGGAAATATGCCCACATGCTTGAACGACGTTAGTGCCAAGCGCATCTTCAGATGCATCTGCTTGTAGTCGTATGCAACGGTCCAACGGTCGGGCATCTGCGGACGCAGATGCCATTCGCCACGCTCATCACTCTTTGAAGAGGATGTTCTCAGGAACGATGCGTCGGCCATCTCGCGCCACTTCTGCTCGCTGAGCGTACGGTGCCATATAGCCTGAGGCTCGGGACGGCGTGTGATGTAACGGCCGAAGCGTTCCAGTTTCTCGAAGTCACCCGAGTCGATGAGTTCATAGTCGGGTATGGTGGGAGTGAGTAGTTGTGACATATTGTGTTTTTATCGTTTCAGCGTGTTGGGTGTGCAGTGTATAAGGTGCATGCAGCACTGTTTGCAATCAAACTCCAGACGGTAGCGTGCCGTTCCGTGTTCGATGTATAGCTCTCCCTTGAGCGAGGGGTTATGCTTAAGACACTGGCCAATCTCGCGGCGTATGCAGTAGCTCGAAATCATTACTCGCTCGTCGGTGGTTGGCAGCGTCTCCAGCGCCGTTTCGATCAGCTCTGCACCATGCTTATGGTAGAATTTACGTGCAAGATGATTTGTTACATTCTCGTAGCGGGAAACCTTTGCGTAGGGGTAGCGAGCCGTGCCATCATCTGATAGAATGAGATGGGGCAGTGTTCGCTGCAGTCGAGCCTGACGCAGAGCCTCCAGCGCCTCACGACGCACATCGGCAAGGAGTGATGCGGGCGCAAAATATTCGCCTCCCTGAACCTCTACACTGCCAATTGAGAATATCGTTCCTCCGCTTTTTTCTATTGCTCGGCGTGCCGTGTCGGTCATCTTCTTCTGATCGCTCGAAGGCTCCAGTGTCATGTCTCGCGTAATCGTAGCACTTATGCCTTCACAATCCTTTATCGTGAGTGATATGCCATCGGCCGTGAGTGTAAGATGTGCCGTAGCATCTATTGTACGTCGTGTGCGTGAGCGATCCACGGCCAGAGCAAAACGATGGTCGTAGTTGCGATAAACATCGGCACCTGCCACTATACCATCCATGCGATTGGGGATTATATTTCCACCCTCTACGGCATTGATGTTTGTGCCGCTCATTCCCTCTGCTGAGATTATGCATATGCCATCACCAGCCGTCAGATCGCATGCGGGCGATAGGGTAAAACCTTTGCGTGTGAGACTTACGATGCGTCCCAGATATTCACCTACGGCCTTAGGCGTGTCGAACGATGCAACGCCCGAACGCTTGCCATGGAGCATATATTGTGATGCACCACGCGTAAAACTCTTCTGCGGATTGGGCTCAAACTCCGTTATTGTGCGACCGACAGATGGGCGGACTATATCTTTGCGTCGGGCGAGAATATCGTCTATCTGGCGGCGATAGTAATTCACCACATTCTTTATATATCGCACATCCTTTAATCGGCCTTCAATCTTAAATGATGATATGCCGGCATCAATCAGCGCTTCCAAATCTTCCGACAGATCCAGATCCCGTACCGAAAGCAGATGTTTTCCGGCCATTATCGTACGACCGCTGCTATCTTTCAGGTCGTATGGCAGGCGGCAGGGCTGAGAGCATTCGCCACGATTGCCACTGCGCTGCGATGTAGAGCGCGAAAGAAAGCAACGTCCGCTATATCCTACACATATCGCACCATGCACAAAGCACTCCAGTTCAACCGATGTGGCCTCGCGTATGCGACGTATATCCTCCAGTGTGAGAGCTCGCTCCAGAATCACGCGCGAGAATCCGCACTGCTCCAGAAAGAGAGCCTGCTCGGGTGTGGTCGTACCTGCCTGTGTTGAGGCGTGTAGTTCTACCGGTAGATTCATCTCGCGCAGAGCCATATCCTGCACAATCAGTGCGTCAATGCCCGTGGCGATAAGTTCACGAGCCATATGCTCGGCATCGGCCAGCTCGTTGTCGTATAGGACTGTGTTGAGCGTAGAGTGAACTCGTACGCCATACTGATGTGCATACTCTACCGTGCGGGCCACATCCTCCAGCGAGTTTGCAGCAGCACGTCGCGCGCCAAAACGTGCGGCACCCATGTATATGGCATCGGCACCATGATCGACTGCGGCACGAGCCGTGTCGTAGTCTTTGGCGGGTGAGAGTAATTCGATATAGCGCATGGTTTGAATAATTTGTGCAAAATTAGTAAAGAATGTGCAAAATACCGCTTTTGGTGGCTCTTTTTATCGTATAGTGGCAAAAAAGCGCGGAAGATAGAATAACGAATGAAGATTTTTCTTAACTTTGCACATTATACATAAAAATCAAAAGCAGAAAACATATGCTCACACTTAAGCAACTTAGAGACGATAAGCAGGCTGCCATTGCCCGCCTGGCAAAGAAGGGCGTGGATGCCGCTCCCATTATCGAAAAGATAGAGCAGGCCGATGACCGCCGTAAGGCTATTCAGGCCCAGTTGGATGATTGTCTGGCACAGCAGAATGCTGCCGCCAAGCAGATCGGTATGCTCATTGGTCAGGGTCGCAAGGATGAGGCCGAGGCAAAGAAGCAGGAGGTGGCCGCATTGAAGGTTCGCTCGGCAGAGCTCTCTGTAGAGCACCAGAAGGCTCAGGATGAGATGCAGGCGCAGATCGTACTGTTGCCCAACTTCCCCGCTGATATTGTTCCCGAGGGTCGCACGGCCGAGGATAACGTAGTGGTAAAGTTGGTTGAGAATTACACAGAGTTGCCCGAGAATCCATTGCCTCACTGGGATCTTGCCCGCAAGTACGATATCATTGACTTCGACCTGGGTGTAAAACTTACTGGTGCCGGTTTCCCCGTATATAAGGGTCAGGGTGCACGCTTGCAGCGCGCGTTGATCAACTACTTCCTCGACTGCAACACTGCAGCCGGTTATCAGGAGGTGGAGCCTCCCGTAATGGTAAATGAGGCTTCAGGCTTCGGTACAGGTCAGTTGCCCGACAAGGAGGGTCAGATGTATCACGCTACGGCTGATAACTTCTACCTCGTTCCTACGGCTGAGGTTCCCGTAACCAATATCTTCCGTGATGTTATCCTCGACAAGAGCGAGTTCCCCGTGAAGATGACCGCCTATACTCCCTGCTTCCGTCGTGAGGCTGGTTCGTATGGTAAGGATGTACGAGGTTTGAACCGTCTGCACCAGTTCGATAAGGTGGAGATCGTTCAGTTGGCTCTGCCCGAGAACTCTTACGAGGCTCTGGATGGCATGGTGGCTCACGTTGAGAAGATCGTGGCTTCGCTTGGTTTGCCCTATCGTATCCTCCGTCTGTGTGGTGGCGATATGTCATTCACATCGGCTCTTACATACGATTTTGAGGTGTACTCAGAGGCGCAGAAGCGTTGGCTGGAGGTGTCGTCAGTATCTAACTTCGAGTCGTTCCAGGCTAACCGCCTGAAGTTGCGCTACCGTGATGAGAACAAGAAGACGCAGCTTGCTCATACGCTCAACGGTTCATCTTTGGCTCTGCCCCGTATCGTAGCGGCACTGCTTGAGAACAACCAGACCGAGGAGGGTATCCGCATTCCCGAGGTACTTATTCCTTATACAGGCTTTGATTTTATCAAATAATGTATTATATTTGCATAGGAACTTTTTAACAAACA
Organism: Alistipes sp.; assembly: GCA_017391665.1. Classification (GTDB taxonomy): domain Bacteria; phylum Bacteroidota; class Bacteroidia; order Bacteroidales; family Rikenellaceae; genus Alistipes. The sequence goes on from JAFOXS010000292.1 coordinate 5,475, forward strand.
CATAAAACAAACAAAACTATGGCTTACAAAATTTCTGATTCATGCGTAGCATGCGGTACTTGCATCGACGAGTGCCCCGTAGAGGCTATCTCAGCTGGTGATATCTATGTAATTGATCCCGACAAGTGTATTGACTGTGGTACTTGCGCAGGCGTTTGCCCCAGCGAGGCTATTGCTGCAGAGTAATTCAAATACAAAGCAAACAAAGGGACGACACCGCGGTGCCGTCCCTTTTCTTTTTCTATTCTATCTCTTAATCTCTCTCAATATACATATTCGAGCGCTTGATATCTCTCCTCAATGGAGCGATCTTCGGATCGCGGGTAAGAGGCTGCCTGCCATTTGCGGGTGCAGGAGTCAACATATCATCACCCTGCTCGAAACGTTTAGCCTGCTGCGGAGTAAGACAACTCTTTATTGCATTCTCCGTAGCCTTGCGGTCTGCAGCACTCTGGCTCATGCGCTTATCCTCACGGCGCATCAGCTTCAGATAGGCCTTATATACCTTATTATATTGTTTTACATCAAGCTTCAATGTCTGGTACAGATGGTCGGCGCTGGCTTTGGCACGCTCTTCGGCAGTACCCTTCGTAAGGTCCTGTGCTGAAGCAGCAACGGCAAAAAGTGCAATAGCGATGGTGAGAAAAATCTTTTTCATGGGCTTGTTTTTTATCAATAACGCAAATTGAGTGTCTATTATTGTGTGATTACCAGCACTCTATCGAATCATTTGAAGCAAATTCCTTGATGTCGTTCTTTCTGAATACGGGATCAAGGCCTGCGCTCTTTTGCTTGCGATAATCCTTGAGCAATGTCATCACCTGACCTCCGAGCAGTACAATGGCTGCGATGTTGCAAAGCGTCATAAGTGCC
>JAFOXS010000237.1 GCA_017391665.1 Alistipes sp.
GGGATACCGCATACTACTCATCGACGACGAAGACGATATTCTGGAGTTCGTGAAATACAACCTTTCACGCGATGGATACGAGGTCTTCACTGCCTCAAACGGAGCCGAAGGACTGGACGCTGCGCTACGCGTAAAGCCACACTTGATCCTTCTCGATATGATGATGCCTGTACTTGACGGCATCGAGACCTGCAAAGCGCTGCGCCGCTCGCCTGCGCTCAAGAATGTGATGATTGTATTCCTCTCGGCTGTAGGCAGCGAGGATACCCAGTTGCAGGGCTACAACGCCGGCGCCGACGACTACATCAGCAAGCCCATAAAGATGAATATCCTGCGCAGCCGTGTGCAGGCCATACTCAAGCGTATAACACCCGTGGAGGAGAGCGACAAGATAGAGATCGACCGCGAGCACTACATCGTGCGCAAAGGTGATGAGACCATCGTTCTGCCACGCAAGGAGTTCGCCCTGCTTGAGCTATTGCACTCGCAGCCCGGAAAGCTTTTTACCCGCGAGGAGATATACTCAACAGTATGGGGCAACAAGGTTGTTGTAGGCGACCGCACAATTGACGTGCACATTCGAAAGCTGCGCCAGAAAATCGGCGAGGAGCACATCGTCACCGTCAAGGGTGTAGGATACAAATACGAAGAGGCACAAGCGGAGGAGCAGCCCGCATAATGCGACCGTCCCCGACCAAGCTAAGCATAAGAAATCTCATGAAACACATTTTTACACTTTTTGCAGCGTTGTTTGCCATCGCATCGGCATCAGCGCAGAATTTTGACGACCATTTCGCAGATCGGACACTGCGCATTGACTACATCTTTACCGGCAACGCCGAGCAGCAGATGGTTGCCCTCGATGAACTAGCATCGGAAGAGGGATGGGCTGGTCGCCGCGTAAATCTCGACGCTGTACCAGTGCGCGGAAATGGCGACATAAAAGTGATTGACGCCGAGAGCGGTAAGGTAATATACAAAAATTCATTTTCGAGTCTTTTTCAGGAGTGGCTTGTAACAGACGAAGCATCGCAGCTTACAAAAAGTTTCGAGGCGACATTTCTTGTGCCATTTCCCAAAAAGGAGGTTTTCGTTGAGATCACCCTGCTGAGCAACGAGGGGTTGAAGCAGGCATCATTGCGCCACAGGGTAAACCCCAAGGATCAACTCATCCGCAACATGGACAAGCGCACGTCAACGCCCCATGAATACCTTCTGCACAGCGGTTCATCGAAGGAGTGCATCGACATTGCAATCATTGCCGAGGGCTATACCGACGCCGAGATGGATATCTTCATGAAGGATGCCCGCACGGCGTGTGACGAGATTTTTGCCTATGAGCCATTCTCTTCGCACAAGCATCGCTTTAATGTGGTAGCTGTAAAACTCGCATCAAAGCAGAGCGACGTGAGTGTACCCCAGCACAATGCGTGGAGGGAGACCGCACTGAACTCAAATTTCCACACATTCTACTCGCCCCGTTATCTGACTACCAACAGCGTGCATCTGATTCATGACGCTTTGGTTGGCATCAATTACGAGCATCTGATTATCCTCGCCAACACAGACACTTACGGCGGTGGTGGTATCTATAACTCCTACACTCTCACAACGGCACACAACCCTATGTTCAAGCCCGTTGTAGTGCATGAGTTCGGCCACTCGTTCGGCGCCTTGGCAGATGAGTATTTCTACGAGCAGGCTGACCATACCGAGGGTACATACAAACTCGGCTACGAGCCCTGGGAACAGAATATCACGACGCTTGTTGATTTTGAATCTAAGTGGAAAGATATGATCGAGAAGGGCACACCTATTCCCACCGAGCCTACCGACAAGCGCAAGGAGAAGTACACCATTGGCGCGTACGAAGGTGGCGGATATATGACAAAGGGTATGTATCGACCGGCGGTCATCTGCCGTATGCGCGACAACGTAGCCACGCAATTCTGTGCCGTATGTCAGCGCGCAATCGAGAGGGTGATACTATACAACACCGAGCAGGAGTAATATCAATAAAATATTTTTAAGGGGCGGAAAGTTTTTTCGCCCTTTTTTCGTACATCGTACCGCATTATTTTGTATCTTTGGGTGTGCAAATAAAAATAGACTGCACACCATAGCACCGCTACGCTCGCGACCTGACTCCCAATGCCGTTGTGGCACAGGAGTTGAAGTGCCGCAGGGCGGGTTTGTGTGTGTTATATTACAGCGACAAAACACTAAAAATTAAAAAATAACAAAAAGATGATTGTATTAGTTCTCAACTGTGGCTCTTCGTCAATCAAGTATCAGGTAATTGATATTGACGAGAAGAGCAATGCACTCCTGGCCAAAGGTTTGGTCGATCGCATCGGTCTTCCCGAGGGAAGCCTCACACACAAGCCCACGGGCAAGGATAAGTATGAGGTTGTAAAGCCCATCGCCGATCATACTACAGGTATCAGCATGGTATTGGAGGCACTGACCGACCCCACACATGGCGTGATCGCCGACCTGAACGAGGTGAAGGCTGTAGGTCACCGCGTAGCTCACGGTGGCGAGTTCTTCAAGTCGAGCGTCGTAGTAGATGAGCAGGCAAAGCAGAACATCCGCTCTCTGTTTGAGATTGCTCCGCTTCACAACCCTGCAAATCTTGAGGGTGTGCTCTCTATCGAGAAGGTGTTGCCCGGTATTCCCCAGGTAGCCGTATTCGACACATCATTCCACCAGACTATTCCCGCAATCAACTACCTCTATGCTCTGCCCGAGGAGTATTACGAGAAGTATCGCGTACGCAAGTATGGTTTCCACGGCACAAGCCACAAGTATGTAGCCAAGATTGGTGCTGAGTTGTGCGGCCTTGATCTGGAGAATTCGAAGATCGTTACATGCCACGTCGGCAATGGCGGTTCTGTTACTGCAGTGCTCAATGGCAAGTCGTTCGACACATCTATGGGTTTCTCTCCGCTGGATGGTCTTGTAATGGGTACTCGTTGTGGCTCGGTTGATGCCAGCGCAATTACCTACATTGGCGAGAATGAGGGCATGTCGTATGCCGAGCTCAACGCCATGATGAACAAGAAGTCGGGCGTGATGGGTATGACAGGACTGTCGAGCGATATGCGCGATATTGATGCTGCATACGATGCAGGCAACGAGAAAGCTATCGTAGCTCGCGACATGTACTACAACCGCGTTAAGAAGTTCGTTGGAGAGTATGCTGCCGAGATGGGCGGTGTTGATCTGGTTATCTTCACAGGCGGTGTAGGCGAGAACTCTGCTGTTTTGCGCCGTTACGTATGCCACAACATGGAATTCATGGGCATCGAGCTCAATGATGCGGTAAACGACGTTACCCGCGGTGTAAACACCATTATCTCTACACCCGAGTCGAAGGTTAAGGTTGCCGTTATCGCAACAAACGAGGAGTTGGTAATTGCTACCGACACATACAACCTCACAAAGAATCTTTAATCAGACAAAACAGAAAACTTAAAACACAAAAAGATATGATTACACGTTTGGATGAGATCGTAGATGCTGCCGTTGCACGCGGTAAGAAAAAGATGATTGTTGCCTACGGTCAGGATACACACTCGATCGGAGCTACAGATATGGCCATTAAGGCTGGTTTGGTTGATGTTACACTGGTGGGTGATCCCGAGGAGATCAAGAAGTCTTGCGAGGCTGAAGGCGTAGATATCAACCAGTACACAATTATTGCCGAGTCTGACGATGTAAAGGCTGTTGAGATTGCTGTTAAGGCTGTACACAACGGCGAGTACGATGTTTTGATGAAGGGCGTTGTTCCAACTGACAAGTATATGCGCGGTATCCTGAACAAGGAGTGGGGTTTGTTGCCTGCAGGTACTACACTCAGCCACATCACTGTTTTGCAGATTCCGGCATACCACAAGCTCCTTATCGTGAGTGACGTTGCCGTACTTCCGTTGCCATCACTCGAGCAGAAGAAGCAGATTGCCAAATATCTGGTACAGACTGCCAACACCCTCGGCATCGAGGAGCCCAAGGTAGCACTCCTCGCCCCCAGCGAGCAGCTCCTTCCCAAGGTTGTAAGTTCGGTTGAGGCTGCAGCACTTTCAGAGATGGGTCAGAATGGCGAGTTGGCCAAGGCTCTCTTCCAGGGTCCTTTGGCACTCGACGTTGCAATCGATCCCGAGAGTGTTAAGATCAAGAAGCTCACAGGCCCCGTTGCTGGTGATGCCGACTGTCTGCTCTTCCCCAACATCGAGTCTGGAAACGTCTTCTTCAAGGCCTGCACAAAGTTTGGTGGCGCCGAGTTGGCCGCTATGGTTGCAGGACCTACAGCTCCCTGTGTCCTCACATCACGTGGTGACACTGCACTTACCAAGAAATACTCTATCGCGCTGGCTTGCTTGGCAGCACGCTAAACATAGGATAAGCATGGATACAAAGACATCAAACACTACACTTGACTACGAGGCTCTGGCACGCTACACGGTGCTGGCTGTCAATACGGGATCTACATCTACCAAGATTGCCGTATATCAGGGAGCAAAGCCTGCGGTAGAGATTTCAATTGCACACTCTACCGAGGAAATTTCTCGTTTTGCATCGGTGCCCGAGCAGTATGAGTGGCGTCGAGATGTTATCCTGCAGGCGCTCAAGGAGAATGGTTTTGATATCAACACCCTCTCGGCCGTCATCGGTCGAGGGGGATTGTTGCATCCTATTGAGAGCGGTGTATATGAGGTGAATGAGCAGATGTTGCACGACTTGCGCACCACACCCCAGCAGCACGCTTCGAATCTCGGAGCGATGATTGCCTCGGAGATCGCCTCAATATGCAATATCAAGGCCTACATTGCCGACCCCGTAGTTGTGGATGAGCGCGACCATGTGGCTCGATTTACAGGCATCAAGGAGATTGAGAGTCACTCTATCTTCCATGCTCTGAATCAGAAAGCTACGGCACGCCGTTATGCTGACGATATCGGGCGCTGCTATGAGGATCTGAACCTTGTAGTTGCGCACATGGGTGGAGGAATCTCGGTTGCAGCCCATCGCAAGGGACGCGTAATCGACTGCAACAATGCTCTCGACGGTGACGGACCTATCGCACCTGAGCGCGCTGGCACAATCCCCGCAGGTGCATTGGTAGATCTCTGTTTTTCGGGTAAATACTCGCACAAGGAGGTACGCTCGATGCTCGTTGGCAAGGGTGGTCTGGTGTCGCTTACAGGCTCAAATGCAGTAAAAGGTCTTGTAGAGCAGGCTGAAGCCGGTAACAAGGAGGCTGATGATGCAATCAACGCCATGATCTACGGTGTAGTGAAGTATATAGGTCAGATGGCAGCCGTGCTGCGTGGCGAGGTGGATGCTATCCTGCTGACGGGAGGCATTGCCTACAGCAAGCGTATCACCGGCTCGATACGCGACTACTGCCAATTCATTGCTCCCGTGGAGATCTATGCTGGAGAGAATGAGCTGGAGGCGCTGGCAATGAATGCCCTGCGTGTACTTCATGGCTCTACGGAGGCTAAAACATACCAATAGAGATGAAGAAGATATTAATACTCAACGGCCCGAACCTCAATTTGCAAGGCACACGCAACGTAGAGATCTACGGCACGACAACATTCGAACAGTACACTGCAATGCTGGCCGAGCGATTTGCCACTCGTGTGGAGTTTGACTATTTTCAATCAAATGTCGAGGGCGAGCTCATAAACGCCATACATGCCAGCGTAGGCAAGTACGACGGCATCGTATTCAACGCCGGAGGCTATACACACACATCGGTTGCACTGCGCGATGCTATCGCAGCCGTTTCAACACCCGTTGTGGAGGTGCACATTTCATCTATCCTCTCGCGAGAGGAGTTCCGCCATAAGTCGATGATTGCCCCCGTAGCCAAGGGTTCGATCATGGGTTTCGGTCTGGACTCATATCGTCTGGGTGTGGAGGCTTTGCTTGAGTAAAAATACTTCGAGATGGCCGAGCAGAGCAAACTCACTGAGCGCGTAGCGTCGGGCGTGGCATGGAGCATAGCCGAAAAGGTCGGCTCGGCTCTGTTGCAGGCCGTGGTGAGTATCGTGGTGGCCAATCGCATAGTGCCTATGGATATGGGCATTATGGCTGTGCTGACGGTATTTATCACCTTAGCTCAGCTCGTAGTAGATAGCGGTTTCTCGCAAACTCTTATCCGTAAGGCATCGCCCACCGAGGGCGATTACCTTGCGGTTTTTCGTTTTAATATTCTCTCATCGGTAGCACTTTATCTCATACTCACGGCCCTATCGCCACTTGTTGCCTCATATTACGGTTGGCCTGAAATCACGAAAGTAGCCCCTGTGCTATTTCTCTCGCTACCACTCAATGCTGTAGGTGTCATACAGAACACAATGATGGTTCGTGATATGCGCTTTGCCGAGTTATCGACAATGACATTTATCTCGATCGTCGTTAGCGGCATAGTAGCCATTGCTATGGCCGTTGCGGGTATGGGTATCTGGGCATTGGTCGGACAGCGCCTGAGCACTATGGCGACAAAGTCGGCTCTTTTGTGGTGGCATAGCAGCTGGCGTCCACGTAAAGCCTCAACACAAGGTGCATTGCGAGAGATGGCACCCTTCAGCCTGCGTCTGATGACTACGGAGATTATCACCTCTATTTACAACAACATCTCGCAACTCTTCATCGGCAAGATCTATTCGGGCTCTGCGCTCGGATGCTTCAATCAGGCGCAAAAGTTGGTCTATATGCCACAATCGCTGACTCAATCTATCCAGAGCGTTACGTTCCCTGCCCTATCACGCATTAAGGATGAAGAAGAAAAGTTTGCCGAGAGTTATCGTTTGGTGGTGATGTCCACGGCAATGATTATGTTCCCCATCATGGCGGGACTTATCGCCACGGCCGAGGATTTCTATACACTTCTGCTCAAACCCGACTGGCATCCTGCCATACCCTACTTTCGTATTATGTGCATAGGCGGTTTCTTCTATCCCCTGCTATACATATCGTATAACATCCTAAAGGTAAAGAGCGACGGCGCAATAATCCTGCGTCTGGAAGTTATCAAGCGAGCCATTATGACCGTCATACTGATCGTGACCATCCCTATCAGCGTAAAGGCTGTGGCATGTGGCTTAGTGCTATCAGTTGCGTGTGAGATGGTTCTTAACACATGGTCGGCAATGCGCTATGTGCGCATCAGCCTTTTGCGACTTATCCGAACTATTTTACCTATTGCGCTACTTACGACAGTGATGTATGCGTCGGTGATGTATGTGGGCGATATGGCCGCAGAGTGGAGTGTTGCAACGCGCCTAACCGTGAAGATTGCGACAGGCATTGCTATATACATAGCAGGAGGCCTACTCTGTCGCATGGAATCATTCCACCAAAGCGTAGTCCTCCTGAAAAATATTATCTCTAAACGAGTGTAAAGCTACTCCATAAGCCTCTTCTCTGCCGCAAGAGCCTCTGCATAATCAAACTTATGACGGGCGAACTTCGCCACAATCTCATCAAGACACAGATTACCAATGCTTCCCTCGTGGGTATGATTGAGCGTGCGACCATCGTGCTCGTAAGTACCCTCCTGCACACGCATACCGACCTCACGATAGGCATCGCGGAACGGCACGCCTGCGGCCACGGCATCGTTTACATCCTCAACCGTGAAGAGATATTTATATATATCGTTTGAGAGAATATCGCGGTTAATCCACATCTGCTCAATACCCTCCTTCACCATACGCAACACGTCCGACAGTTCCTTAAATGCGGGGACATAGATCTCTTTGGTAAGCTGCATATCGCGGAAATAGCCTGACGGCAGGTTGGTTGCAACAAGTGTCACCTCCATGGGCTGAGCCTGCAGACGGTTACACTTGGCTCGCGAAAGCTCGAAAATGTCTGGGTTCTTCTTGTGAGGCATGATGCTTGAACCCGTAGTGAAGGCGTCGGGCAGTTTGACAAAGCCGAAGTTTGCACACGAATAGAGGCACACATCCTGCGCCAGACGACCTACCGTAGCGGCAATGGCAGCAATGGCGGTCAAGACCGTGCGCTCGGTCTTACCACGCTGCATCTGTGCATAGACAGAGTTGTAGGCCAAATCCTCGAAGCCCAACAGACGTGTGGTCATCGTACGATTCAGGGGCACCGAAGAGCCATAGCCTGCACCCGATCCCAAGGGGTTGGTATTGACCAAATCGTAGGCAGCACGGAGCATAAGCAGATCGTCAGCCAACGACTCGGCATAGGCGCTGAGCCACATACCAAACGATGAGGGCATAGCCACCTGCATATGCGTATAGCCAGGCATCAGAACATCGCGCCACTCATCGGCCTTGGCCATAAGCGTCTGGAACAACTCCTCAACGCTCTGCTGCAATGAGATAAGGGCACTGCGCGAAAAGAGTTTCAAATCGACCATCACCTGATCGTTACGTGAACGACCCGTATGGATACGTTTACCTGCATCACCACACATCTCGGTAAGCATAAACTCCACCTGCGAGTGAACATCTTCAACGCCATCCTCGATTTTAAAGTCGCCAGCGAGCACCTGTGCGTATATCTTCTTAAGTCCCTCTGCCAGTGCATCGTGATCCTCCTTAGAGAGCAGACCGATTGAGTGGAGCATCTTCATATGCGCCATATTACCCAATACATCGGCCTCGGCCAGATAGAGATCCAATTCACGATCACGACCTACGGTAAACTCCTCAACAAAAGCATCGGTCGAATATCCTTTATCCCAAAGTTTCATCTTATTTCGTTTTTTCTATTTTCAAATTATCAAGTAACGCAAAATACAACTCCATAGCATCAGCTATCTCACCGAGCAAAACATACTCATCGGCCGTATGCGAGCGGGCACTATCTCCCGGGCCTAACTTAAGTGTCGTGAAGGGCATCACAGCCTGATTCGACATCGTTGGCGAGCCAAACGGCACATGCCCCATCTCAATCAACCGCACTACGGCGGGGTGATCCAAAGCAATGGCAGATGAGTTAAGGTGTGTTGAGCGGGGCTGCACGTCGCACTCCACCGCCTCTCGTATTTCAACGAGCAACTCCTCATTCTGATAGCACTCATTAACCCTCACATCGACCATAAAACGGCACTCCGCCGGCACTACATTGTGCTGCGTGCCCGCCTCAATGCCCGTCACGGTCATCTTCACAGCGCCTAACATAGGCGACACTCGCTCGAAGCGATGGGTGCGAAACCACTCTATATCCTTCAGCGCCTTATATATGGCATTTACGCCCTCCTCGCGTGCGGCATGACCTGCCACACCATGAGCCACACAATCAAGCACCATAAGACCCTTCTCAGCCACGGCAGGCTGCAACGATGTAGGCTCACCAACAAGAGCAAAATCTATCGCAGGCAACTCCTGTAGTACGGCCCTCACGCCTCCTGCGCCCGTAACCTCCTCCTCGGCCGAGGCAAGCATAATAAGGTTGTATGGCTGCTCGGTTTTTGCCAAACGCAGAAAGGTTGCAAACATCGCAACTACGCTTGTGCCCGTATCGTTACTACCCAAACCATAGAGGCGATCACCCTCAACACTTGGAGTGAAGGGATCACGCACCCACGCAGCGCTGGGTTTTACGGTATCGATATGAGCATCGAGCAGGATGGTAGGCTTCGCCTCATCATATGGCCATGCCTCCGCCCATACGTTATTACCCTTGTGCTTGGGCGCAAAGCCCCAACGCTCGAACTCTGCCTGCATAAGATCGGCTGCGGCGGCCTCGTCCCGACTAACGGAGGGCGTCGCAATCAAACGCTTGAGAAGATCTATAGCCTGCGGTGTGTTCATTACTTTACTACTACGGTTCCGCCCGTAAGATTATTAGGTGAAGTGATACGTACCGATCCTACACCAGCCTCAATAGTCTTATAGGCATTATCAATCTTGGGGATCATACCCGAGTGAATCTGCTCCTTAGAGCGCAAATCGGCATACAAAGCGGGGGTAATGGTCGGAATTACCGAACTATCGTCATTCACATCGAGCAACACACCCGCCTTATCGAGTGTGAATACCAACTCAACATCGTACTTGCTGGCAAGTCCCATAGCAACGGCCGAAGCAACGCTATCGGCATTGGTATTGAGCAGTTCGCCAGCTGGTGAGAATGTGATGGGCGAGACAACTGGTATAGCTCCATTATCGAGCAACAATGATAGCACATCCGCATTGACCTCATCGACATCGCCAACGAAGCCCCAGTCAATATCCTTCACAGGGCGACGATGCGACTTCACGACCGCCATATCGCAACCCGACAGACCACATGCATTCACGCCACGAGCCTGCAAAGCGGCAACAACACGCTTATTGGCCAAGCCTGCGTAAGCCATAACAGCGATCTCCAGCGTAGCTGCATCGGTGATACGACGCCCTTCGTGCATCTTCACCTCAACGCCCAACTTGGTGGCAAGTTGTGAACCCATAACGCCACCACCGTGTACCAAGACGAACGCCTCGCCGAGCGTCGAGAGATGATCGCACAGCGAAGCGAGTATCGTATTATTTTCGATCAGCTTACCGCCGATCTTGATTACCTTTATCTTCATTCCAACTCCTTTTACATGCCCATCTCGGCTGCCGTTGCACGGAACGCCTCAACGAAGCGCTCAACCTCCCTTTCGCCAATTACCAAAGGTGGCAACAGTCGCAGAGTGTATTGACCACTCAAGCCTGTCATAATGTGGTGCTTCTCACGCAACACACGACGGAAATCGGCCTGCGGAACAGACAAATCGACACCAATCATAAGACCGCTACCGCGAATCTCCTTGATGCCACTCGTGCCCTTGATACCCTCGACAATCTTCTCGCCCATCACGCGAGCATTCTCCACAAGGTTCTCAGCCTTCACAACGTCTGCCACAGCAATTGCCGCAGCACAAGCCAGATGGCTACCGCCGAATGTTGTTCCGAGCATACCCTTCTTGGCAGGAATCTCGGGTGAAATGATAATTGCACCTACAGGGAAGCCATTGGCAATACCCTTGGCCATCGAGACAATGTCAGCCTTGACGCCTGCCCACTGGTGGGCAAAGAACTTACCACTACGGCCATAGCCCGACTGCACCTCATCCATAATAAGCAGCGTACCCGTCTTATCGCATGCCTCGCGGGCAGCGTGCAGGAACTCCGTAGATGCCATACGGATACCGCCAACACCCTGAATGGGTTCGATGATAACGGCGGCGTACTCCTCACTCGAGAGTTCGCGCTGAAGAGCCTCCACATCGTTAAGGTTGATAAAGGTTACATTCTCCGTTTTGTTTACGGGTGCTTGAATTGCAGGGTTATCCGACAGAGCCACAGCCATGCTTGTACGGCCGTGGAATGCACCGTGCATAGCCAGCACACGGGTACGGCCCGTTGTAAACGAAGCCAGCTTAACGGCATTCTCATTAGCCTCCGCTCCGCTATTGCAGAGGAAGAGTTCATAGTCGGGATAACCAGTCAAAGGACCCAGCTTCTCAGCCAACTCCACCTGCAAAGAGTTGATAACGGCATTGGAATAAAAGCCTATTTTTGAGAGCTGCTCCGAAATCTTAGCCACATAGTGCGGATGTGTGTGACCGATAGAGATAACGGCATGACCTCCATAGAAATCGAGGTACTCCACGCCATTCTTATCCCACAGATAGGCACCCTCGCCACGCACGGGCTCCATATCGAGCAGTGAATATACATCAAAAAGTTTCATCTCACCAATTTTAGAAATAGTTAGCCTTAAGGCGCAAGCCTGCATCCTCATCAAGGCCAAACATAAGGTTCATATTCTGCACAGCCTGACCCGAAGCACCCTTCGTAAGGTTGTCGATAACTGCCGTGATAAGCAACTTACGGCCAACCTTCTGCAATGAGAGGAAGCAGTAGTTGGTATTTACCACCTGCTTCATATATACGGGCTTGTCGCTCACGCACACAAAAGGATGTGCAGCATAATATGTCTTGAAAATCTCCGTAATCTTATCCAGATCCTCATCCAGGCGCACCACCACGTCGCTCATAATACCTCGCGTATGGCATCCACGCACGGGAACAAATGCAATGTCGGTAGCCTCCTTACCTCCCGCAGCCACAACGGTCTCGCCAATCTCGCCCAGATGCTGGTGAGTGAAGACCTTGTAGTTCGACAGATTAGCCGAGCGGTTGCTGAAATGGGTATCGTTGGTAGGCTTCTGACCTGCACCCGTAGCACCCGTAATACCAGTAACGGTAACCTCCTCGGGAAGGATACCTGCCGCCGCCAGCGGGATAAGTGCAAGGTTGATAGAGGTTGCAAAGCATCCGGGGTTAGCCACGCAACGAGCCGAGCGGATCTTCTCGCGGTTGAGCTCAGGTGCTCCATAGACAAACTCGCCGGCATCGGCCTTTAGGCGGAAATCGTTGCTCAAATCTATAATCTTTACCGACTCGGGAACAGGATTCTCCTCAAGGAACTTAGCCGAGTTGCCATGACCCATACAGATAAAGAGAACATCGATATCGTTAAAATCAATAGCCGAAAAGGTCAGCGGGCAATATAGCATGTCGCTATGCACCGACCATATAGGCTCGCCATCGTGCGACGAGCTCTGGATATATTTCAATTCTGCGGCGGGGTGGTTTATAAGGATGCGAATCAACTCGCCTGCGGTATAGCCAGCTCCACCTGCAATTGCTACTTTAATCATTATAGGATTCAATTATGTGGTATAAAAAGTTTGCTAAAAAGAGTAATTTCAAGGCTTGCGCAGATCGAAAAACCGCAGTTTACCGAGGTGTAAATGAGGATTTTGAGATCAAGCGTAACGCAGAAATTACCTTTTTATCAAGCTTTTACTCTTCGTCGGGGTTTACAGCGTGATATATCTTCAGGGGCATAGAGGTAATCTTGGTAAAGCCCTTCACATCGTCGGCAGTCCATGCATTGTTCATCTCGCCATACTCAGCAAACTTGGCATTCATCAAGTCGTGAGCAGACTCAATACCTACGAGTGTGAATGTGTAGGGACGAAGCGTGAGGAACACCTTACCCGATACGTTGCGCTGGCTATTTTCGAGGAACTTCTCGATATCGCGCATGACGGGCTCTGAGTACATTGCCTCATGCATAAACATACCGTACCATGTACCGAGCTGATCCTTCCAGTACTGCTGCCACTTGGTCAGCGTATGCTTCTCCAGAAGTTCGTGAGCCTTGATGATCATCATGGATGCCGCAGCCTCAAAGCCTACACGGCCCTTGATGCCAACGATAGTATCACCAACGTGGGTATCACGGCCAATAGCCCATGCCGCACCGATAGCCTCCAGCTTGTTGATAGCCGCTACGCCACTCACTGCCTCGCCATTTACACCTACAACCTCGCCATTCTTGAACTCGATCTCGAGTGACTCTGTACCATCCTTCTTCAGCTGCGAAGGATAAGCCGTATCGGGCAGGTTGGTAGCCGAGCAGAGAGTCTCCTTACCGCCTACTGATGTACCCCACACACCCTTGTTGATAGAGTACTCCATCTTAGTAAAGTCGGCCTCGAAACCATTCTCTTTGAGGTAGTTGATCTCGTACTCGCGGGTAAGTTTCATATCGCGTGTAGGGGTGATGATCTCAACCTGCGGCGCAAAAACCTCGAAAGTAAGATCAAAACGCACCTGGTCATTACCGGCACCTGTTGAGCCATGAGCAATAGCATCAGCGCCGATAGAGTTGGCGTAATTCACAATAGCCAATGCCTGGAACGTACGCTCCGAGCTAACCGAAATAGGATATGTCTTGTTACGCAACACATTACCCATAACCATATACTTGATGCACTTGCCGTAATAATCTGCTGTTACATCGATATTTACATGCTTCTTTGCTCCGAGTGCGTATGCTCGCTTCTCTACGGCAGCCAGCTCCTCCTCAGAAAAGCCTCCCGTATTGGCCAACGCTGTGTAGACCTCATAACCAAGTTCCTTGGTCAGATACATCACACAAAACGAGGTATCCAAACCTCCACTATATGCTAATACTACCTTCTTCATCACTATATTTTTGTATTATTTTCACTTGATTATTTGCCGAACAAACGGCTCCAGAACGACTTTTTCTTTGCGGCCTCGGCCTTGGCAGCCTCCTCCTGAGCCTTACGCTTTGCCACCTTCTCGGGATCATAGATCATACCTGTGCAAAGGCACTTGGTCATGTTGGTGCGCTGCAGCACATCGTAATTCACGCATGACTGGCAACCCGCCCAGAAAGCCTCATCGTCGGTGAGTTTAGCGAATGTTACGGGCTCATAGCCAAGTGCTGTATTGATTCGCATTACAGCCTCACCCGTGGTAAGTCCGAACAACTTGGCATTGGGGAAACGCTTGCGCGAGAGGTCAAAGGCAGCCTGCTTGATGCGCTTTGCTACGCCCATGCCACGATACTGTGGACGTACGATGAGTCCCGAATTGGCAACAAACTCGTCGTGACCCCACGACTCAATGTAGCAGAAGCCTACAAACTCGTTACGATTTACGGCAATGATTGCCTTTCCTGAAGTTATTTTATCGGCGATATATTCGTCAGTACGACGGGCGATACCCGTTCCACGCTGTTTTGCAGCCTCGTCGATCGCATCGTTGATCTGTGTCACGAAGCACAGATGGTTCTCGTTTGCGACCATTACATCGATCTTCATTTCTGTAAAAATATTTAGTTTTTCTTAGTTTTCGTTTTAACGGCTACAAAGATTGCATATTATTGAGCAATATGCAAACTTTACGACCCTTATATTTATATATAAAGGAAAATATTCGCATAATAGCATATATTTAGGATATTTATGCAAGTCTTGGATCACACACACTAAAATGAAATTTTATTAATCTACACAACGAAAAATGATGATTTTTGCCATCGCAGAAGAAAATTTGTAAAAATTCTTGTTTTTTTGCAAAATATGCGCTATTTTCGCATAAATATGTTTATTCTATCACAGAAACCAAACTTATTATGAATCAAAAAACACAACGTCTTGCCACAATTCGCAAAATCATCCGCAGCGAACTTATCGGATCACAGGAGGAGCTGATCGCACGTCTTGCGGAGTGTGGCATAAATATTACACAGAGTACTTTGTCACGCGACCTGAAATTTATGAATGTCGCGAAAGTGCCACACAAAAACAAGGGTTACATATACGTACTTCCAAACACCGTACAGCACGAGGTGAATGTATCATCGAACATTTCGGACAACATCACGGGGCTGACATTTTCAGGAAACCTCGGTGTGATGAAGACAAAATCGGGCTACGCAAGTGCTATTTCGGTACCCATCGACAACCTGAACTGTCCGGGCATTCTCAGCACCATTGCCGGCGACAACACCGTACTTATCATTATGCGCGAGGATGCAAACCGCAACCAGGTAGTGGAGGCGCTACTTAGAATCTTCCCGATGCTGAGCAACGTACTATAAAACAAAAAACTGACAGCCTTTGTGGTTGTCAGTTTTTTTTTATTTTACGATTCGCAATTTACTCAATGATGTAAATATACTCGTCATCGCGCTGCATATGGAATCTCTCACGTGCATACTGCTCCAAAAACTCATCGTAGTTTAGTCGCTCAAGCATGGTACTATCCTCCGTGATGCGGCTCTGAAACATATCACGCTGATCCTCCAATAGTCCGATACGATGATGCAACGATATCATATTCATCAGATTACGCACGGTAAGTGCTGCCGTATAGATAAATACCGCAGCAGTAATGGAGAACCATATATATTTACTTGTCTTGCCAGCCATATACTTTAGGGGATACGCATAAACTTGTGCGTCTGTATTGAGATTGACCAACGTGGATTAGACTTGGCATACTCAACAATCTTGGGCATAATCTCATCAAAAACACTCCACTCGGGCTGCAGATACAATCGGCAATAACGACCTACACGGCGAGCATTCTCCTCGGCCCACAGGAAATCATCCTCAGTCTGGATTATAACCTTCAACTCGTGCGCACGGCCAAATGCCTCAGCCAAGGGAGGCTGCTGACGTTTAGGCGAGAGGCATACCCAATCGAACTCGCCACTGAAAGGATGAGTACCCGATGTCTCAAGGAAAATCTCCAACCCCACATCTCGCAGACGCGACGTCAGGATCTCCAGAGGATAGAGCAATGGCTCACCGCCCGTAATTACGATAGCCTGCGCAGCGCACGCCTTGGCACGCTTGACCACCTCGTCAACATCAACGGGAGGGAAAACCTTAGGATTCCAGGTATATTTGGCATCGCACCATCGGCAACCCACATCGCACCCGCCCAAGCGGATGAAATATGCAGGCTTACCCGCATGAAATCCCTCACCCTGAATGGTATAGAAGTCCTCAACCAATGGCAGACGGTTGCCGCCATCCAACATATCACTATTCGTCAATGACATAAATATCCTTTAAATTACGACCCAACTGATTGTAATCCAAACCATAGCCAACAATAAACTCATTACCGATCGACAACGCCACATAATCCACCTCATACTCATAGAGGAACTTCTCGGGCTTGAAGAAGAGCGTACAGATTGAGATGCTTGCCGGATTCTTCTCACGCAGATGATCAAGCAGGTAATTCATGCTATGACCCGTCTCGATAATATCCTCCACGATAATAATGTCGCGTCCCTCAATGTCGAAGTTAACACCCAACTGCTGCTTAACCTTACCCGTTGACTCAGTACCCTGATACGAAGAGATCTTCACAAATGCCAACTGACTATTGAATGTAGTCTTACGCACCAAATCGCTCAAAAAGAGGAATGAGCCACTCAAAACACCCAAAAAGACAGGCGTACATCCGGCGTAGCGCTCGTTGAGTTGCTCAGCAATATGCGTTACAGCCTTATCAATCTCCTCGGCGGAAATCATCACGCGAAAACGCTTGTCATGCAATAGAATTTTATCGGCCATATATTAAGTTGTGTTAGTATATTTAACGAGCGGATCGAAACCGACCCGCTCGCTACAATCATTATTACTTACTTAGCAAGGCCTTAACCTCTTCGTAAACGGTCTGTCCATTGTAACCGAACTTCTCGTCCAGCACCTTGAACGGAGCCGAATAACCGAAGTGGTCGCAACCATGGATCTTACCATCCTCGCCTACAAGACCACGCAGGTTAATTGACAAGCCAGATGTCATACCATAACGTACGATATTCTTAGGCAATACGCTATCCTGATAAGACTTAGGCTGATCGCGGAACAAGCCCTCGCTCGGAACGCTTACCACACGCACTGCGATACCATCCTTCTGCAGAAGCTCGGCACCATCAACGAGTGTAGATACCTCAGAACCTGAAGCGAGCATAACAACCTGAGCCTTCGCCGAATCCATGACGATATAAGCGCCCTTCACTGCCTGCTGAGCCTCCTGCTTGCGGCTAGCACCCATAGGAGGAATAGACTTGATATTCTGACGAGAGAAGATCAACGCTACGGGACGCTGCTCGGCCATAGCACACTGCCATGCAACCACTGTCTCCTCGGCATCGGCAGGACGCATCACTACCATAGAACGCTCGCCACGATGGTTATGTACCTGCTCCATCAGGCGGATCTGCATCTCCTGCTCGATAGGCTGATGAGTAGGACCATCCTCACCCACGCGGAATGAGTCGTGTGACCATACATAGATAACCTTCAGGCGCATCAACGCTGACAAGCGGATGGCGGGCTTCATATAATCAGAGAATACGAAGAATGTACCACAAGCGGGGATTACACCACCATGCAGAGCCATACCGTTCATAATGCAAGCCATAGTAAGCTCGGCAACACCTGCCTGGAAGAACTGACCTGTAAAGTCGCCCTTAGTAAAGGCGTGAGTCTTGTTCAGGAAGCCATCGGTACGATCCGAGTTGCTCAAGTCGGCCGACATCACGATCATGTTCTCAATCTTATCGGCATATACACCCAGCATTGTAGCTGAAGCAACACGGGTAGCAGTATCGGGTTTAACCTCAATCTTATTGTAATCGATTTCGGGAACCTCGCCCGAAAGGAAACGGTTCAACTTAAGAGAAAGCTCCTTGTTCGCTGCTCGCCACTCGCTCTCCTCCTGCTTACGCTTTGCAGCCCATGTCTTGAGCTCGCAACGACGTGTATCGTAGATCTCCGAAGTCTCATTGAAGAGCTTGAACGGATTCTCTGCGTCACCGCCAAGGTTAGTAACCGTAGCTGCCAAATCAGCACCGGCACCTGACAAAGGCTGACCATGAGTTGAAACCTTACCCTCGAAGTTCTCGCCATTGGCGCCCATAGCACCCTTGGCCATGATCGAACGACCGATGATGAGCGTAGGCATCTGAGTCTGCGCATTGGCCTCAGTCAATGCTGCACGCAACTGGTCTACGTCGTGACCATCAACCTCAATTACATGCCAGCCCCATGCACGATACTTACCTGCAACATCCTCCGAGTCGATCTCCTCAACTGTTGTTGAGAGCTGCACGTTGTTAGCATCGTAGTACATAATAAGGTTAGACAATCCCAAGTGACCTGCCACACGGCCAACGCCCTGCGAGATCTCCTCCTGCACGGCACCATCAGAGATGAATGTATAGGTCTTGTGAGCCATCCACTCGCCAAAACGAGCAACCATAAAGCGCTCGGCGATAGCGGCACCAACGGCCATAGCGTGACCCTGACCCAAAGGACCAGAGGTATTCTCCACACCATGCATAACATCTACCTCGGGGTGACCGGGAGTAATGCTACCCCACTGACGGAAGTTCTTCAGATCATCCATCGTGTAGAAACCCGACAGCATAAGCACCGAGTAAAGCATCGGTGACATATGGCCCGGATCAAGGAAGAATCGATCGCGGAAAGGATATGCGGGGTTCTCGGGATCGAAGTGCATGAACTCCGTATAGAGCAGATTAATGAAATCGGCACCGCCCATAGCACCACCCGGGTGACCTGACTTAGCCTTCTCCACCATTGCGGCTGCCAAGATTCGGATATTGTCGGCTGCCTTATTAAGTTTATAGTTAGCGAACATATATTTTTATAATTCTTTTTCTTCTTCTACAAAGATAATATAATTTATCTTAACTAACCTGCTTCAACTGCAAAAAATTTGACCCCTCGATCTTCTTTTTAGCATAGTCAAGCGTAACGACATATTGAGTCTGGCCCGAAGAGGGCAACTCATACATCGCATCGATGATAATAGCCTCGCAAATCGAGCGCAGACCACGGGCACCAAGTTTGTACTCGTCAGCCTTCTCTACAATATAATCCAGCACATCATCATCAAACTGCAGATCAACACCATCCATAGCAAACAGACGCTCATACTGTTTCACGATAGCGTTCTTGGGCTCGGTCAGAATCGAGCGCAAAGCCTCACGCGAAAGGGGCTGCATATATGTCAAAACGGGCAGACGACCCACCAGCTCGGGAATAAGTCCAAACGAGCGCAAATCCTGCGGCAGGATATACTTCATCAAATTGTTGCGATCCACCTGCTGACCGCTCTGCACACCATAACCGATGGCACGGGTGTTCAGACGTTGAGCAATCTTCTTCTCAATGCCATCGAATGCACCGCCACAGATAAAGAGGATATCCTTCGTATTTACCTGGATAAACTTCTGGTCGGGATGCTTGCGGCCACCCTGAGGCGGAACATTCACAACAGTACCCTCCAAAATCTTCAGCAGAGCCTGCTGCACACCCTCACCCGACACATCGCGAGTGATGCTGGGGTTATCGCTCTTGCGGGCAATCTTATCCACCTCATCGATAAATACTATACCACGCTCGGCAGCGGCCACATCGTAATCGGCCACCTGCAACAGACGCGAAAGGATACTCTCCACATCCTCACCCACATATCCGGCCTCGGTAAGCACCGTGGCATCAACGATTGTGAAGGGAACATTCAGCACGCGCGCAATCGTGCGGGCCATCAATGTCTTACCCGTACCGGTCTGACCCACGAGTACGATATTAGACTTATCGATCTCGACATCGTCGTGTTGCTTGTCGCGGCTCATCAGACGCTTATAGTGGTTATATACCGCAACCGACATATAACGCTTGGCGTCATCCTGACCAATGATGTACTGATCCAGAACAGCCTTAATCTCCGCAGGGCGCATCAGTTCCTCCATCTTGAACTTTTTGCCACCCTTCTTGCGAGCCGACTCAACGAGTTCGCTCTCAACAAGCATCTGATAACCTCGCTCTACGCAGATATTACAAATATTCACGCCATCCGCACCCTGAAACATCAGAGCCACATCACTGCGTTTAGCACCGCAGAACGAGCAGCAATCCTCGTTACTACGCGGTCCTCCTTTATGTTTTTGTGCCATAAATTATTTAATTCGCTTACTCAACACCTCATCGATAAGGCCATACTCCTTGGCCTCGAGTGCACCCATCCAGTAATCACGATCAGCATCCTGCTCGATCTTAGCGATATCCACACCAGAGTGCATAGAGAGGATCTCATACAGTTCGCGCTTGGTCTTGATGATCTCACGAGCTGTAATTTCGATATCCGACGCCTGACCCTGCGCGCCACCCAGCGGCTGATGGATCATCACTCGCGAGTGAGGCAACGCCGAACGCTTGCCCTGGGCACCAGCTGTGAGCAACACAGCACCCATCGAAGCGGCCAGACCTGTACAGATAGTCGCCACATCGCACGAAATGAGCTGCATGGTATCGTAAATACCCAGACCTGCAGATACCGAACCACCGGGAGAATTGATATAAATCTGAATATCCTTCGAGGGATCTACCGACTCCAGAAAAAGCAACTGTGCCTGAATAATATTGGCCACATCGTCATATATGGGAGCACCAAGGAATATGATACGATCCATCATAAGGCGCGAGAACACATCCATGGTGGCCACATTCAAATGACGCTCCTCGATAATTGTCGGTGAGACATATGCCGACTGTATCGAATTGAAATCGTGCAGTTTCAGGCTACTGATGCCATAATGAGCACGAGCATATTTTTCAAATTCATTCATATTTTTTTCGTATTATATTCATTGTCGTTTCGCCCATTGCCACATGCGACATACAGGCCAATATAATAAATCAAAATTTGGACTCTGCAAACTTTACGCCCAGAGTCCAAATTTTAAGTATATATCGCAAAACTGACCTAAATACTATATATTATATATAGGACAGTCGTTGATTACATCTCCTGAGCCAACTTCGCGAAATCCTCAGCTGACACTGACTTGTTAGTCACCTTAATCTGTGACTTAACATACTCTACGACCTTCAACTCGTAAAGCTTCTCGTAGATCTTCTGAGCCTGCTCCTTGTTTGAAAGGATCTGCTTTGAGAAGTTCTCGATCATCTCCTCGGGTGCTGAAGGCATACCGTACTGTGCAAACTGAGCCTTTGCGAACTCCTTAGCCTCGGCATTAACCTCATCCTCGCTAACTGTAAGCTCGTAGGTCTGGATGAAGTGCTTCTGCAGGTAGTTCCAAGTAAACATCTTAATGAAGCCCTCGAAATCCTTCTCGATATCCTCCATCGTGAACTTACCCTCGTTGATAGTGTAGAGCCAACGCTTGAGGAATGCCTCGGGCATCTGCAAGCCCGCCTTCTCCATAAGGAAGTTGCGAACACGGATAGTGAAGAGGTAGTCAGCCTCGCGTGAGAGCTCCTTCTCGATCTCTGCATCGATGAACTTATCGAGGTCAGCCTCTGATGCGATGTTACCATCGGGAAGGCCATCTTGAAGAACTCCTCATTGAGCTCGGGGTTAGCGAACTGGCGAATCTGAGTGATCTCCAATGAGAAGTTGGGGTTGATGCTCTCCAGCTCCTCAGCCTTAACCTGAAGAATTGAAGCACGCTGTGTCTCCGACTTATAGAGCTCGTTTACATTAACCTCCATCTTGTCGCCTACCTTCTTACCCTCGAAAGGCTTGCGCTCCTCGTCAGTCATTGAGATAAGACCAACGTAAGCATCCTCGATGCGCATGTCGCCGTTGTCAAGAGTTACGGTCAAAGCCTCGTCCTTTGCTACAGCCTCAACCTCTACCAAGCGGCCATAACGACGCAGGTAGTTGTCCTTGTACTGCTCGTGCATGGTCTTCTCGATCTTGATCTTGTTGTAGGTAAGCTTGTCGTCCTTAGAAAGTGCGAGCTCAACCTTGGGAGCCTCGCCAATCTCAAACATGAACTCGTGCTCGGTGTTATTCTCGAAATCGAAGTCACCCTGCTCCTCTGAAGGAATTACATCACCTACATAGTCAATACCCTCGTTCTGCAAATACTCGAATACCGAGTTAGAAGCGAGCTTGTATGACTGCTCAGCAACAACACCCTTACCAAACATCTTGCGTACAACACCCATGGGAACCATACCGGGACGGAAACCGGGGATGTTTGCCTTACGCTTGTACTCACGCAGAGCCTTATCAACTGCCTCAGCGTAGTCAGCCTCAGCAACAACAACCTTCAATAACGAGGTACCTACCTCACGCTGTTCTCTTGTAATTTTCATAGTTTCTTCTGTATATTTTATTCGATTTTTTCGTGCAAAAGTCCGATTTCGGAGTGCAAAGGTAATAAATTTTAATTTATTAGCATTACTTCGTCGCAAATTTATTACACAACATCGTTTTTTCTACCCTTTCCACTCTCTGGGCTGATACAACTGATCGCGCAACTGCGGCCTGAATCCTGCCTCGCGGATGGCACGCTGAATACCTTCGGCATCGAACTGATTATGCGCACCAGCACTCGACACCACATTCTCCTCGATCATAATCGAACCCATATCGTTTGCGCCACTATGCAGGGCGAGCTGGGCGGTAGCTTTACCAACAGTAAGCCATGAAGCTTGAATATTTCTAATATTATTGAGTATCAGGCGGCTAACAGCAATTATACGAATATACTCAAGGGGCGAAAAATGCGACTGCACGCCCTCCTGTTCAAGATGTGTTCCAGTAGAGCGGAATATCCACGGAATAAACGCGATAAATCCCCAATTACCATCGGGACAGCGAGCCTGCAGATCTCGAATCGTCAACAGATGGTCTATTCGCTGACGCGACGTTTCGACGTGGCCATACATCATCGTTGCCGAAGTCGGCAGATTCATCTCATGAGCCTCGTGCATCACATCGATCCAATCCTTTACGCTCGGCTTGGCGGGCGATATGGCTCGACGCACATCATCACACAGAATCTCCGCACCAGCTCCAGGCAGCGAATCCAATCCAGCAGCAACCAGACGCTGCAGAGCCTCACGCGAAGTAATATTGCTTATGCGGGCTATATGCGCCACCTCGGGAGCACCCAACGCATGCAGACGAACCTGCGGATAGAGGCGTTTCAGTTCAGAGAACAACTCCTCATAGAACTCAATACCCAGCTTGGGATGCAGGCCGCCTTGCAGAAGGAGTTGATCGCCACCAAGTGCGAGCATCTGATCAATCTTCTCGCAATACTCGTCAATAGTGGTAATAAAGGCCCTCTCCGCCTGATGCGGTTTGCAATGGAAGTTGCAGAATTTACATCCCGAGATGCAGACATTGGTAATATTTACATTGCGGTCAATCTGCCATGTCACAACATCCTTGTCGGGCACCGCATCACGGCGAACCTTATCGGCCACGGCAGCCAGACGCTCCAGTGAAGCCTCCTCCCATAGCCAATAGGCCTCATCGCTCGTAAGCGTCTGACGGTCTAATGCTTTCGCAAAGATATTATCAGCATTCATTACTTTCTTTTGTTTCCTACGATAAGTTCAAAATCGAGTGTTCGGCGACGCATATCGACACCCTTGACTCTCACCCACACCTCTTCGCCAAAGACTATGCGGCGACCCGTTGCACGACCCACGACCTCAAAACGGGCATCGTCGTAGGCATAGTAGTCACCCTCGATATCACGCAGAAAGGCCATACCCTCGATGTGTGTATCATTCAGTTCGACATATATACCCCACTCGCTCATGCCCGAGACGTGACCCTTGAACATCTGGCCAATCTTATCCTGCATGAACTCAACCATCTTGTACTTGATCGAAGCGCGCTCGGCCTCCGAAGCCACGATTTCGCGCTCGGTGGCATAGACACACTGAGCCTCAAGCTTGGTCTTATCGGCCGACTTACCCTCGGCCAGATAGCGGGCCAGCAGACGATGCACCATCATATCGGGATAGCGACGGATTGGCGACGTAAAATGGGTATAATATTTAAATGCAAGGCCATAGTGTCCCATATTATCGGTTGTATACAAAGCCTTCGACATGCTTCTAACGGCGAGCGTCGATATAGCATTTGCCTCGGGACGGCCCTTGATCTCTGTGACCAATTTATTTATAGCCTTGGCCACTGCACGACCCTTCGATGCACGGAACTGATAGCCAAAACGTACGATAAAGTCGCGGAAACGGGTAAGTTTCTCCTCGTTGGGCTCGTCATGCACACGGTAAATCATCGTACGAGCTACCTTCTTACCGCCCACCATACGATAGGTGCAATACTCTGCCACCTTGCGGTTGGCAAGCAGCATAAACTCCTCGATAAGCTGATTCGACTCCTTCTGCTCCTTGGTATAAACACCCAGTGGCTTACCCTTCTCGTCAAGGATAAACTTAAACTCCTCGCGCTCGAAGCTGATGGCGCCATCCTTGAAACGACGTGCACGCATGGTCTGAGCCAGGCGGTTCAACACTGCGATCTCCTCGGCATAATCACCCACACCTGTTTCGATGCGAGCCTGCGCCTCGGCATAGGTAAAGCGACGATCGGAATAGATTACCGTGCGACCAAACCACTCGTCCAGCACCTCGGCATTCTCGTTGAGTTTGAATACCGCTGAGAAACATAGTTTTTCCTCATTAGGACGTAGTGAGCACAACTCATTACACAATCGTTCGGGCAACATCGGCACCGTGCGATCGACAAGGTACACCGACGTACCTCGATCTCGCGCCTCGCAGTCGAGCACATCATCGGGACGAATATAGTGTGTCACATCGGCAATATGAACTCCCACCTCCCAGACGCCATCCTCAACCTTGCGGATTGACAGAGCATCGTCGAAGTCCTTAGCATCAGCCGGATCGATAGTAAAAGTCACAATATCACGAAAATCGCGTCTTTCAGCATAGTCGCGCTCCGTTATACGGCCATCGATGGCGAGTGCTGCATCCTCGATCTCCTGCTCAAAGCGGTATGGCAAATCATACTCGGCAAGAATAGCATGCATCTCGGCATCGTTATCGCCCGTCTGACCCAGCACATCGACAATCACACCTCGTGGCGAGCGCAGCCCCTCGTGCCACTCCGTAACGCGGAACACCACCTTATCGCCATCCTTCACCTGCGGATATTCCTTGCGCGGAAAGAAGACATCCATAGGGAGTTTGCGGGCATCGGGACGTACAAAAATTGCAGCACGACTTACCTCTGCAACGCCTACATATTGCTTATTGCTACGCTCGATGATGCGAGTTACGGCACCCTCGGGATGATCACCCTCACGCACAGCTTGACGTTGGAGTACCACCTCCACACGGTCGCCCTCCAGTGCATAATTCACATTGCGCTGATGCACATAGATATCGCTCTCAAGCGCCTCGACCTTAACATAGGCAGCTCCCGAGCCAATCATATCAACCACGCCCTCGTAGTGAGGCAGTTGAGATGTCGATAGCTGATACTTATCGCGCCCATGGCAATCCACAACTCCCTCCATAATGAGAGCCTCCACCACATCGCGCACAATATAGCGAGCCTCCTTCGAGTTTCCACCCGAAGCAGAGGTCAGTTGCTTTAGAGAAAATTCTCTATCGGGAAATTCGCGAAACATATTGATGATAAATGCCGCACGAATACTCTTAGAATCTGTCGGCGCACCATTGCGGGCCGCCCTTCTATCTCGTTTTTTTAACTGTTTCATTTGTTCAGAATACTTAATGAGAGTTGATACATAAACTCCTCGCCAATGGCAAGCGCTCGCTCATCGGGCAGGAACGATGCCGTATGCTTACGGCCTGCCGCACGGCCCACGCCTAGTCGATAATAGAGCGAAGGATAGAGCTGCGAATAGCATCCGAAATCCTCCTCGCCTTCGATACGTTCCAGATCGCGCACCACAAAACCGCAGCTATCGGCCATGAGCATCGCCTCGTAGGTAAGTTGGGTGTCGTTCTCAACGCATGGGTATCCGTCATGGATATCCACACTAACCCCAACATCATACTTATACTCCACCTCCTCGACCGCATGTGCAATCATATCCTTGATACGCAATCGCAGCTTCTCGTCAAAGGAGCGCATCATCGCCTCACAGCGGCACTGCTCGGGCA
>JAFOXS010000009.1 GCA_017391665.1 Alistipes sp.
GGAGCGAATGTACAATGAGTATAAGCGTTTCTGGGATGGGGCGCGCGACGAGAAGCGTAAGCGCTCGGGACTGAATCGTGTCGAGGTGTCGACCCTGGCTTCGATCGTATATGAGGAGACCCGTAAGGTGGATGAGATGCCCCGTGTGGCGGGTGTATATATGAACCGCTTGCAGACGGGTATGCCCCTGCAGGCTGATCCCACGATTAAGTATGCCATGCAGGACTTTGGTCTGCGCCGAATACTGAACCGCCACCTGAAGACTCCCTCGCCCTATAATACATATATTAATAAGGGCCTGCCCCCTTCACCCATCTGTATGCCGAGTATTGAGGCTATTGATGCGGTGCTCAATTTCGAGGATCACGACTACATCTTCTTCTGCGCCCGTCCCACGTTCGATGGCTACCATAATTTTGCCAAGAACTACTCGGAGCATCTGCGCAATGCACGTGCATATCAGGCGGAGTTGAATAAACGTAACATCAAGAAATAAGGAGTATGAAGATCATCCTGCTCGGCCCTGCACACCCCTATCGTGGGGGATTGGCATCCATCATGGAGACTATGGCTCGCGAGTGGCAGAGCCGTGGCCACGAGGTGCGCATCTACACCTTTACGGTGCAGTATCCGTCGTTGCTCTTTCCGGGCAAGACGCAGTATGTCACAACACCTGCACCCGAGGATCTGCATATCGAGCGAGTGATGAATACCGTAAATCCGCTGAATTGGCTAAGCCTCGGTCTGCGCCTAAGGCGTGAGTGTCCCGATATGGTTGTGATGAAGTATTGGACACCCTTCATGGCGCCCTGCTTTGGCACCATAGCCCGCATAGCCCGCTCGAATGGCGTAACGAAGTTTGTCTGCCAGATTGATAATGTCGAACCGCACGAACACCATATCATCGACCGCCCCTGCAACCACTACTATCTGGGTGCGGTGGATGGCTTTGTGTATATGTCCGAGCAGGTGCATGGCGAACTGAAGGCCTACACCGCGGCGCCAGCCCTGTTCTCACCGCATCCTATGTTTGAGAACTTCGGCAAGGCTGTTGAGCGCGATGAGGCGTGTAGCAGAATTGGCATCGATCCTGCGCAGCGATATACGCTCTTCTTTGGTCTTATACGCGATTATAAGGGGTTGGACATGTTGCTTAAGGCATGGGCAAAGTGGATGCCTGATGGTAGAAAACTGCTTATTGTAGGCGAGTTTTATGCCTCGCGCGAGAAGTATATCGCGCTGATTGAAGAGTTGGGTCTGCGGGATAGGGTGGTGTTGCACGATAGGTTTATTGCCGATGAGGATGTGAAATATTATTTCTCGGCCGCCGATGCACTGGTGTTGCCCTATCGTACGGCTACGCAGAGTGGCGTGACGCAGATTGCCTATAACTTCTCGCTGCCGATGATCGTAACGCGTGTGGGTGGCCTGCCCGAAATTGTTCCCGATGGTCGTGTGGGCTTGGTGTGCGAGGCTGATGCAGAGTCTATCAAGGAGGCGTTGCAGACACTCTATGATGGTGACAGGCTGCAGACATTTAAGAAAAATTTTGCCCAGGAGCGCAAGCGATTCTCGTGGTCAGCGATGTGCGACCGATTAGAGGAGGTCTATCATATGACAAAGTGATTCTGAAATAAAAAAGTCCGCTGAACAAGTGTTCGGCGGACTTTTCTTATTGTAAGCTAAAGATTACTTAATCTTCTTCAAAGCAATCTTCTCACCCCATACGGGCAGATATACTCGCTCGCGATTGAGCTTCTCGCACTCGTTGATACCATACTCATACGACCAGCGCCACTTGGTAATCGAGTGGCCCA
>JAFOXS010000193.1 GCA_017391665.1 Alistipes sp.
AGGGGCGTTATTGGGGAAATAGGCCACGCTGAAGGTCTTGGCCGCCTCGGGAATACTCGCACCCGAGAATGAGTAACCGCCACGCATGAAGATGCATCCGACCATAAACATCGAACACATAACAAGTGCCAAAGCCGAAAATTTATATGCTATCTTTTTCACTGCTGAACAATTTCTAAAATTCGTCATCACTAATACCCAGCTCCTTGATGCGGCGATAGAGTGTGCGCTCCGACATGAAGAGTTCGCGCGCAGCATCACGCCTACGACCATGGTTATTCTTCAACGCACGCAGGATCTGCTCACGCTGCATATCGGCCTTGGTGAGCTCACGATGGGGAACCTCAACCACCTCCTCGCTCTCGGTATAATCCTCAACGGGAGTAACCATCGACGAAGGCAGCAGACCTCGCACCTCATGCGCTGTAGGCGCAGGGTGTGGTGCCGAGTGCATCAACTCCGAAAGCATACGCTTCACATCGTTGATATCGCTACGCATATCGAAGAGTATCTTATAAAGCAACTCGCGCTCCGACGAGAAATCCTCACCACCCATATGTCCCATCGTTGTGGGGGCTGATGTAGTGCCTGCCGAGAGGTATGAGGCCAGCACATCGGCCGTAATCATACGGCTCGACTCCAGCGCCGACATCTGCTCGGCAACGTTCTTGAGCTGACGTACATTACCACGCCAGAAGTGATTCTGCAGCATCTGTCGTGCGGCATCGTCCAGCTGCACGGGCGGCATCTTATACTGTACGGCTACATCGGCGGCGAACTTACGGAACAGCAGGGGTATATCCTCCTTGCGCTCACGCAGTGGCGGCACCGAGATAGGCACGGTGTTCAATCTATAGTAAAGATCCTCACGGAAACGTCCCGACTCAATGGCCTGCTGCAGGTCATTGTTCGTAGCAGCCACCACTCTGACGTTGGTCTTCTGCACACGTGCCGAACCGACACGGATAAACTCACCCGACTGCAGCACTCTGAGCAGACGCACCTGCGTAGAGAGGGGCAACTCGCCCACCTCATCCAGGAAGATTGTACCGCCATCGGCCTCCTCGAAGTAACCCTTACGAGCCTCGGTAGCACCCGTAAACGAACCCTTCTCGTGACCAAAGAGCTCCGAGTCGATCGTTCCCTCGGGTATAGCACCGCAGTTTACGGCTATATACTTCGAGTGTTTGCGTGCTGAATAGGCATGGATAATCTGCGGAAAAAACTCCTTACCCACACCGCTCTCGCCCGTAACCAGCACCGAAAGATCGGTCGGCGCAACACGCAGAGCAACGCCCAGGGCACGATTCATCGCATCGGACTGACCGATGATACCAAATCGTTGTTTAACCGACATTATATCTACCTCTGCCATATTGTGCTACTTGTTAGGTGTGATGTAATCCAGATCGGGGTTGCGTACGCCCTGCTCGGCTTTTGTCGCAGGCTCTTCCACCATATCCGTTGTGGGCTCATCGTAAAGGCCCTCGTAGAGATATTGCTGATTCTGCCAATCGTTATAAAGGCCATAAGCCAAAGCTCCCATTGCGATGAGTGCCGCGAGGATGGCGATAACGATGATTACCGAACCCTTGCTGCTCTTGCGCGATGTGGCACCCTCACGGCCAGTTACAACCTTGCGGCCCTTACCATAACGCAGACCCTTTACATAGTCATTCTGCTCACGGCGATGACGCTTCTCGTCACGGCGCTTATCCTCGCGCTCCTGAGCATATACCACCTTTGCCGGCTCCTGGCGCTGGGGCTCCTCCTTGACCTCCTCTTTGACCTCCTCTTTGGGTTCCTCCGTCGCAGGCTCAGCCTCCATGCGGGGAACAAGATCGATTGTCACCTCATCATCCTCTGCCTCCTCCTCTTCGGGCTCAGTGGCGGGCTCGGGCTCATGATCAATTACGGGCTCTATAACCGAAGTAATCTCGGCAATATGCTTGGCCATCTTGTCATCGGCATCACCGTCGAGCACATCTCCCTTGGCCGATGTATCATACGTGAAGGCTACTGTTCCATTCTGAGCCGCACGCAACACACCAAAGGTTGCGAGTGCACATACTCCGCTATGCTCGAGACGGTAATTCACCTCAAAGACAAAGCGATCGATAAGTGCCGCAGCATCCAGCTCCGACATACCACGCTGCGCAAGCTGTGCACGCAACACGCCGTCGTCACTCTTTATAAGGTTGGAAAAGAGAATAGTCTCACGTGGCACCTTAACGATAAATGCACCCAGATTGGGCACAACCAGACGCTTGTTCGACTCAAGATATTTTGCAATTATTTCTACTATCATCTCTGTATATCAAATTTGGGGTAAAGTTACTATTTTTTTTCCTAATAGAAAAATTGCACCTATATATAAAAACAAAAAAGGTTTGAACCCTAAAGATTCAAACCTTTCTCTCTTACGCTATGCGGGGATTATTACTCCTCCTGACGGTAAGTGTGCTCAACGTAGATAGCGCGCTGCATCTGCTCACGCTTTGTGATTGAGGGCTTTGTGAAGTACTGACGACGACGCAACTCCTTCAAAACACCTGTACGCTCATACTTACGCTTAAACTTCTTGAGGGCCTTCTCGATGTTCTCTCCCTCCTTAACGGGCATAATAATCATAATTCTATTCTTTTTTTATTTGTTTTTAATCTAAATTCGTTTTTTGCTGGGGTTCTCAACTACGCCCTACCCCGCTGGCTTGGCTCGCTTGACACAGGTCGCACTCGCCCTTAAAAAGACTCTTCTACTCGGTGGCTGAAAGCCTAAATCGAAGATACGGAGCCAATCGCTTGGCCTCCTCCTCGGATAATATGTCATCGTCGATCATCTCTTCGATTCTTGTCCAACCTCCTTTCAATTGTCGCTGTTTAACAATACGCCTTAGAGCCTGCGCCGAGATATATGGATGACGCTCTAACTCTAAAGAACGCGCAAAGTTAATATCTATTTTTGAAATAACGAAACTATCGCACCAAATTTTCGGCAAAATTTTCTCAAAATTGCTCTCTGTAATGCATTTTAACTCCGATAATTGCTCAACGGAGTGGTATCCGCCCAGCAAACGGCGATATTTTATGATCTCCGAGGCGCTCTTCGGCCCTATGCCATCCACCGCAACAAGTGTCGCCGAATCGGCCGTATTGATCTCTACACGCCCAGGTACGGCACTCTCCTGCTTCGACGCTACGACAGTTTGATGCGTAGGTTTTTCGGAAAAGATTATATAGCGCAGAAGCTGCTCTGCCACCTTGTCGCTTATCACGTAGCAGCGGCGCAGATGCTCCTTGTCGAATATTCCGCCACTCGCATCACGATAGCGCACAACGACCTCGGCCTGACGCTCTGTTAGCCCCCAGCGGGTAAGATATGCAACCGAAGCGGTATCAATTAGAAAAGGCTCTTCGGGCATAGTGACTTCTCTGTGCGATTGCTCCTTTGAAACAAATGATTTTGAAGCCGTAACGACTGATTCATCTACTGGTCGTGCCGCCACACTGTCGGCAATGGAAATATATGGTTCCAACTGCTCATAGAGCGAGTCGGTCATGCCCGTA
>JAFOXS010000179.1 GCA_017391665.1 Alistipes sp.
AAAGTTATCAGCACACCAATGACTTCCGTGGCCGTGCACCCGTAAATGAGGCAGGCGAAAAGATCGCACCCATCGGCTATGACAAGAACCTCTACGGTCTCTTCACTGTCGAGGAGCAGGGTGGCGAACCCGTGCTGCATGTAAGTGGCGAGACATACGGTTGCGTAATCTCAAACCAGAGTTATCGCAACTACCATCTGCGCCTGCAGGTGAAGTTCGGGCAGAAGCGCTGGGAGCCCCGTCTTGAGAAGGCTCTCGATTCGGGACTGCTGTACCACTCGGTGGGCGATGCGGGTGTTGATTACTGGCTCTCGTGGATGCGCTCGTTCGAGTTTCAGGTAATGCAGAGCGGCACCACGGAGGGTAATAGCGGCGACTTCTGGTCTATCGCAGGATCGAAGGCCGATATTAAGATTTCGCAGCCCGATCCCGATGTCCGCACCTACTACTACGACCCCGAGGGCGAGTGGCTCACGGTGGGCAGTCGCGGCGTGACAAATTTCTGCGGCACGGTGGATTACAATAGCCCCGAGGGAGAGTGGACCACACTGGAGCTCATCTGCTACGAGGGCAAGAGCCTCCACATCGTAAATGGCAATGTGGCTATGGCTCTGCAAAATCTGCGCTACACATCGGAGCAGGGCGACGTGCCCTTGATTGAGGGTCGCCTGCAACTACAAAGCGAGGCTGGCGAGGTGTTCTACAAGGGTATAGAGATTCGCCCCATAGATGCAATGCCCGAAGAGTATCTACCCTACTTCGAATAAGAAAAAAATAGGTTGCCCCGCAGAGGAGCAACCTTTTTACTTACTTTATAGAGGGTATCGTTGGCACACCACTTATTTCGGCCATCGTCATCACATCCTGAAGCGAGAGCGAGCCGACAATATCTATCACACACCCGCGATAGGTGGGTGTGGTAATCATCACCAAAAACTCGCGTTTGTCGCCATGCTGAGCCGAATAGACCATATATGAGGTCTTATCCTTGTTCGTATATACCATCTCCAAATGGTACAAACCGCGCTCCTGGCTGACCATCGCACCAAACTCGGCATAACTTTTACTATTTTGGTGGTGCATATATACAACCTGATAAATCATATCAATACGCTCGGCCACCGAATTATCCTGCGAATTGCTCTTTGCAAGCGAACTCTTAATGACCTCGCCCGGGAGTTGCGTAGCCGTTACATACTGTCCTTTACCACGCTGTACCTCCGCCACTACCTCACGAAACGTCGTGCGGAACTCTTGTGTCTGCGCCTGTGCCTGTCCTCGCCC
Organism: Alistipes sp.; assembly: GCA_017391665.1. Classification (GTDB taxonomy): domain Bacteria; phylum Bacteroidota; class Bacteroidia; order Bacteroidales; family Rikenellaceae; genus Alistipes. The sequence goes on from JAFOXS010000179.1 coordinate 1,285, forward strand.
TGCGACTTGCAAAAAGAGCAAAGTGACCAATATTATAAAAAACCGTTTCATAGCACATCAAATTAGAATCCAATACCAATAGTCCACTGCTGTGCGCGAGGTCCACGACCCTCCTTAAAGATTTGCGTAGGCTGATAGGTGGCATAGATAGAGAACCAGCTAAACGAGAGGCGTGCCGTAGCACCTGCCTGGATAAAGTTGACGGGGTAGTTATGCTCCTTATCCTTCTTGCCACCCTGATACTTGATCTTGGTGTGCGAGTTCATCACCATATCGACATAGCCGCCAACAGAGAAGGCAAACTTGTTGGGTTTGCCAAATATCAACTCGACGGGAATATGCACCGAGGCGATATTAAATTTA
>JAFOXS010000303.1 GCA_017391665.1 Alistipes sp.
GACGGCAGGCACCACGATTGGCCGAGCAGTGCTCCTCGTGCTCGCTCAGGTAGCACTTACCCGAGATCGACATACACAGCGCACCGTGGGCAAACATCTCGATACGCAGGCGCTCGCCACGAGGACCACGCAAGTCGCGGGCTTCGATCTCGTCCGAAATATGCTTTACCTGCTCCAGACTCAGCTCACGCGCCAGCACGACCACATCGGCCCACTGCGAGTAGAACTCGGCAGCCTCGATGTTGGAGATGTTGCACTGGGTGGAGATATGCACCTCCATGCCCACCTTGCGGGCATACATGATGGCAGCCACGTCGGCAGCAATGATGGCATCGACACCCTCCTTCACGGCACGGTCGATAACCTCGTGCAGAGCCTCCATCTCGTTATCGTAGAGGATGGTATTGACCGTGAGGTAGGTCTTAACGCCTGCCTCGTGGGCCGTATGCACGATGGTGGCCAGGTCGTCGAGGGTGAAGTTCACCGACGAGCGGGCACGCATATTCAACACTCCCACTCCGAAATATACGGCGTCGGCACCCGCACCGATGGCGGCGTGCAACGACTCCATACATCCTACGGGAGCCATAATCTCTATATCTTTTCTTCTAATCATTTTCATTTATTTTCTTTATCAAGTCTCCTTGCTCACTTTCAGAGGTTCTCTCAATCCTTTGGAGATTCCCTTCGCCTTGCTACGCAAGTCGGGGAATGACGTGGGAGGGGTTCGGGGAACGACGTGGGAGGAAGCCCCGGGAATGACGCGAAAGAGAGCCCTGGGTATGACGCGGAAGGCCTACTTCTTTCTGCCCATCAGGTTCTGGGCAAATACACGCAGATGCTCGGTACGCTCCTTAGGTATAGCCAGCGAATCGAGAATCGACAGCGCACGCTCGAAACGCAGCGATATCTGCTGATTGATCAGATGCGGGATGTCGTACTTATCGTAAACAGCCTTCACGCGCTCAATCTTCTGCTCCTCACTCAGCGACTTATCAAGATATGTTGAGCGCAACACCTCGCGATCCTCCTCCGTAGCACGGCTCATAGCGTTGAGCATAAGGCAGGTCTTCTTACCCTCCAGAATATCACCACCGATACGCTTGCCCAGTTCCTCCTGCGTGCCATAGCTATCGAGCAGATCGTCCTGCAACTGGAAAGCCAGACCCAGCTCCAGCGCATAGCGGTAGATCTGACGGCAATCCTCATCCGAGGCCTCGCCCAGCACAGCGCCGATAGCGGCCGCACCAGCGAGCAGAACCGAGGTCTTGAGCTCGATCATGCGCATATACTCCACAACCGACACCTTCTGCAGGCTCTCGAAGTCCATATCGTACTGCTGACCCTCGCACACCTGCAAAGCGGTAGTGGTGAAGATCTCCATAATGCGCGCCAGCTTGTCGGCGGGCACCTCGCTCAACAGGCGATATGAATATATCATCATTGCATCACCCGAGAGGATAGCCACATTGTCGCCCCACGAGGCATATACCGATGGTTTGCCACGGCGCACCTCGGCATTATCCATAATATCGTCGTGAAGCAGGGTAAAGTTGTGGAACATCTCCACCGCAGCAGCTGCCGGCAGAGCCTGCTGCACATCGCCACCAAAGGCTTCGCACGCAAGCATCAGCAGCGTGGGACGGATGCGCTTGCCACCACCCGACATTGAGTAGAGAATGGGCTTATAGAGCAATTCGGGCTCTTCGGGAAATTGCATCTGAGCCAGATAGTTCTCAAACAGATTCAGGATTTGGTCATTGTTTTTCATCTCAAGAATGCTGGTTTTTTAATGTTGATGCCCCAAAATTAAGAAAAAGTTTGAAGAAAAAGAATTTTATACTTAACTTTGACCAAACATTTATATTAGGCGAGGAGCAAAGTCTGATTCTGAGATAAATCACACTGCCTGCAACCCGTTTGAGACGAATGTGCATTTGTTAATGAATCTTTATTTTAACAATTTAACCAATAAACTACCAAAACATTATGAAAAAATTGGCTATGGGTATCGACATCGGCGGAACAAACACTGCGTTTGGTCTTGTAGATGAGGAGGGTACCGTATTCTGTGAGTCAGTAATCTCAACCGAGAAGTACAAGAAGTTTGACGACTACGAGAACTACGTGAAGGCTTTGTGCGATGCTATGCACTCGCTCATCGATAGCGTATCATTTGATTTTGAGTTGGTTGGTATCGGTATCGGTGCTCCCAACGCTAACTACCACACCGGTATGATCGAGGCTCCCGCAAACTTGTGGAAGTTCCGTGACGACGAGCCCAATCCCGATGACAGCCGCC
>JAFOXS010000226.1 GCA_017391665.1 Alistipes sp.
CATCTTCGCCATCAGCGCCTCGTGGTCGCCCCAAAAATTATAGTTTGCGGGGGTGAAGGTCATATAACCCGTATAGAAACCAGGGCCTACGATAGCTCCCAGAGCGTTGTTGCCCTTGCCGAGCATCGAGGTCACGTCGTAGGCATGGTAGGTCAGTGTCTCACGATACTGGCTCATACCGGGGTTGAACCAATCCTCGCCCACACGCTTGCCGTTGATGTAGAACTCATAGACACCCATAGAGGTGATGTATAGCTTGGCCTTTGCGATCTTCTTTGCGGCCGCGAACTCGGTGCGAAGCATCGTAAGGGATGCATAGTGCGAGGGGTCGGCATAACCAAATGCGCCACCCTCGACCGTAATCTTGTTGCCTGCAACGCTCACGCCATCAATACCCTTGAAGATGTCGTAGCCTGCGCCCGTAGTGGCATCCATAAGGGCAACCTTCTCTCCTTGACCGACATTCATAATAGAAAAATCCTCGAACACAGCCTTCGAGCCCTTGGCGGCGGCGAAGCCTACGGAGTTAAGATTGGGGAAGGTGTTGAAGTTATTGCCCGAGCGACCCAGCGGCGACAGGACAAACGATGTCTGCGCACGTGTGCCACGCATACCCAGAGCCACCGCCTCGCCATCGATGGCAACGGATAGGTCGCTGGCATTGGCACTCACGCTTATAGTGTGCTGATCGCGGGCATTAGCCTTAGTAATCAGGCGGTTGAGGTTGGTTGCAGGGTAATCCTTCTGCGAAATTACAAGGAAGGGCTTGTCGGCCACATCGGTTGAGGCGTAGCCCACACGGTAGATGTTGATCTTGGCGCCCTCGGCAGTGCCCACGCCCTCGATGTCGAGCTCGAGGCGGATGTAGTTCTCACCCTCGACGTTGCCCACATTCTGGAACTTATCGCTCAGACGGAAGTCATTGGCTCCGAAGACAAGCGAAGCGGCTGTACCCTCGGTGATCTGCATCTTGGTGGTGATGTTGAAGAGCAGAGCCGACGCAGCGTCCAGCGCAAACTCCTCGCTTCCGATCCACTGCGCTCCCGACCATGCAGCCTGCGTGGGGTTCATAAGACCCGTAGAGAATGTAGATGCGGCCTTGAGTGTGCGGGCGTTGTTATCGACCACCTCAACCTGCCAATAATAGTCGGTCTCGGGGGCGAGTTTTTGGGCTGTACCCGTAGAGCCGTAGAGGATACCCACCGACTCATCCGATGCCACCACACCGCTATCCCACACTACGCTGTTCATCGACTGATCCTCGGCCACCACGATGCGATACGATGACTGCGAAGCGCCACGCTCCTCGGATGTCATCGACCACGAAAAGTCGGGTGTTGCACTATCCACAGCCGAAGGCTGCTCCAGAGCTGCTACACGCAGATTCTCCACCGCAGCACCTCCTCCACACGAAACGGCAAGTGTGAGCGCACCAAAGGCTGCACACGCTGCCCAAAAACGAAGTTTTCTCATATTTTGCTATAGGTTAATAATTCTCACTATAACAAAAATATAAAGAAAATTGCAATTATCAAACTTTTCGGTGTTGGAGTGCAGAAAATTGGGTGAGTGTTTGATAAGTGTTATAAGTGCTATAAGTGTAATAGGTGCAACAGGAAAAGTTATTACACTTATAACACCTATTACACCTATAGCACTTAGTAGAACAACCCCCTCTGCGCAAAGATCGGATAACCGAAGTTGGCCATCACGTAGAAGTTGTTCTTCGTATCGAAGTTGTACTTCGTAAGCGAGAGGCTCACGGGTCCGATGCGGGTATGATAGACAAACGACAGGTCGCTCATATAGTGCATATACTCGTCGGCCACAAGCGGGTCACGCAGCATGGCATAAATGCCCGCACGCAGGAAGAAGTTGGGCCTCAGGCGGAACGTCGGCATCACACCTGCGGCGGCATAGCGATGGGCGTAGAACTCAGGCATATAGAGCATACGCGAATGGGGCGTTGGTGCAAAGCGTGGCGAGGTGAGGATCGTGGCGTAAGGGTTGCCGAAGTCGGGGTGGTTGGTATATACCGCCTCGATGTTGTAGCCCACCGAGAACCACCAGTCCTTCCAGTTGCTGGGGTAGTGCTCCCACTTGAGTTTGGCACCCACCCACGAGCGCTGCGACTGCAGCCATGTGTAGCGCTCGTGCGAGTGAGCATTCTCGTAGCGGTCGCGGCCATGCACGCCTATGATCGAGGCCGAGAAACGACCTCCGCGTGTGGGGTACTCGATCTTGTCGAGAGTCGAGTGCTGGAATTGCAGACGGGCTGCCGCAAAGCGGAACTTATCGTGGGTCGAAGGATTATCAGGCTCATCGTAACTATCTACGTATGAGTAGAATGTATATCCGGCATTGACCGACAGATCGAGCGTGCTATGGCGTGTTGTGGCAAGGCCGAAACCCAGATGAGCAAAGGTCTCGGTGGTGCGAGCATCGATGGTGTTGCGCGCCGGCGTCACATTGCCGAACGAACCACGCATGCTCGACTGCCACGAACCCTGCACCGAGTAATCCAGATACTTGGGTGTGCGACCGATGAAGACCGTGCGGCCACCCACACGAATGACACTCGACACGGGACCTATGAACAGGTCGGCATAGGAGGTAGTGGCTGTACGTCCCAAGCTGAAATAAGTAAAATTAATGAAAGCCTGGTTGAAGGCCGTAGATGATATGTTTCCACCCAGGCGAAAACGCATACCTGGCTTGGTGGAGAGTTTCAGACCAATGGAGAAGTCACGCAGCAGCGAGTCGTAGCGTACCGTAGGGAAGGCATCCGACGAAAACTCCTCGGTAGCCATGAGCGAGAAGTAGCGTTCGCGCACATCCTCAAACGAGTTGGCGGGGCGCGCCTTGCTGCTTGCGGGGTCATACTTCTCGAAGTTCATGAAGGAGTGGGCATACTCCTGCTGGCGTGGGTTCAGACCCTCGATATCCATACGACCAAAGCGCAGCGGCGGCTGGCTGTTGCGGAAACGCTCGCGGCGTGCGGCAACCTCCTGAGCTGTGCGGCGAGCCTTCACCCGCTCCTTGAGGTAGGGCATGGCGGCCATGGCATCGTTATAGCCATGCTCGATGGTCTGGCCGCCACCCGAAAAATCGAGCAGCGAAGAGGTGATCTTGCGCTTGATGATCATGCTGCGCCCCTCGGGCATATTGTAGTCCGAAGGCATGGTGACAAGGGCCATCACCTGCTTCTCGACCGACGACTCCTGCGTGGCAGCCTCACGTCCGTCGAGGCACAATGAGCCGATGTGAAAATCGGGCTTGAAATCCTCCTCGAGCGGCTGCCATGGGAAGTTATTATATACTCCGCCATCGACCAGCACACGCCCCTTGTCGTCAGTCACAGGACGGAACAGCAGCGGATACGACATCGAGGCACGCACCACAAAGGGCAGGTCGCCACGGCTATAGACCACCGCCTCGTGGAGGTTCATATCGGAGGCCACGGCACGGAAGGGAATCATCAGGCGGTCGAAGTCGCCACCAGCCGCAGCCGAGGCGGGTGAGAGTAGTTCTATCAGCGCCATATCAATCTGCGCCGTATTGATGAACGAGTGGGGCAGAGCCAGATTGAGCAACGAGCGGCTACGGAGCGTATCGCTCTCCACGTCGGCATAGATAGAGAACATCGAGGGGGTGTTCTCGCGCTCGTTGTAGAAGAATTTATAGCGTTCGTCGATCTTTCCCGACACCCACTCCTCGACCTGTCCCGAGGTGGCCACAGCCTCAATCTCCTCGGGCGAGTAACCCGCAGCGTAGAGCGCCGCGATGATGGCACCCATGGATGTGCCTGAGATGTAGTCGATGGGTATGTCGTTCTCCTCCAGAGCCTTAATGACGCCGATATGGTAGAGTCCGCGCGCGCCGCCACCCTCCAGCGATAGGGCTATACGCCCATCCGTGCCCACCATACGCATATTGCCCTCGAGCAGCGCAGAGTCGATGCGCACGGGCTCCACCTCGCGAGCGCGCAGGCGCGCCGTGCGACGCATCTCACGACGCAGTGAGTCACGGGCAGTGTTGTCGCGTCGGCCCTGTGCCGAAAGCATCTGCGGGCAGAGAAGGCAAAGCGACAGTATAATTAGTGTGAAAAATCGGGCAGTTTTCATATTTTTTTTCTAACTTTGCGCGTTATATATACATAACACCAACGCAAAAATAGTTGAAATTAGTATA
>JAFOXS010000256.1 GCA_017391665.1 Alistipes sp.
ATCTACGCGAGCGCAACGGATTCACATATGGCGTATTCTCGGCAATGGTCAATTTCCAGCATACGGGCTACCTTGCCATTGCCACGCAGGTAGGCGCTGAGGTTACCGACGAGGCACTGCGACAAATCGCATACGAGATTGAGCGCCTGCGCGAGGAGAAGATTCCCGAGCAGGAGTTACTGCTCGTAAAAAATATTATGGCAGGTGAGATGATGCGTATCCTGGATGGTCCGTTCGGTATTGCCGATGTTACGACCGAGAATATCCTGTGCGGTTTTGACAATCACCAGATAGAGGAGAATCTGCAACGCATACGCCAGACAACACCCGACGAGCTGCTTACGCTGGCACAACGATACCTCACCGCAGAGGATATGGTAACGGTTGTTGCAGGCGATTTTTCACAACTCTCTTAAATAGATTACACGACAAGCGACTATGAAGATATTGATCATAAGCCCCAGTGCAGGCGACTCGTTTTACTGCGGCAACTGCTTCAGAGACTCATTGCAGGCTTCGGCTCTAATCAAGGCGGGGCATGATGTTACCATTTTGCCGTTATATCTACCTACACAACACGCCACAAATGGTGTGCCCATCTTCTTTTCCGCCGTATCATACTACATCGAACAGACCCTATTCAAAAAGGGTAACATGCCAAAGTGGATAACACGCCTTTGCTCATCAAAACTATTTCTGTGCCTCGCGGCATCGATGTCGGGTACAACTTCGGCCAAAGGCATGGAGGGCATAACAATGTCGATGATTACGGGTCGAAGCGGAGCTTTCAAGAGCAACGTCAGCAAGTTGATTAACTGGATTGAGCAGCAGGGCAAGCCCGATATCATACATCTCTCCTCATCGCTTCTTATCGGCATGGCAGCCCCCATCAAGCAGCAATTAAATCTACCTGTAGTCTGCTCGCTTCAGGATGAGGAGGTGTGGATAGACTCCCTGCAAGGCGAGTGGTCAAAACTGGCATGGGAAGCCATCGAGGCAAATACATCTTATGTTGACGCCTTTATTACGACCAGCAACTATTATAAGAGCATAGCATCCAAGAAAGTACCTTCGCTCAATCCCACGGTGATATATCCAGGTATAAACATCAAGAAGTATTATAAAGCCTCACTGCCCCAAAACCCCACCATCGGCTTCTTCTATCGCATGAACGACCTCGATGGACTGGATACGCTCGCCAAAGCATTCGTCATGCTCAAACAACGAGGCAACATTCCCAACCTAAAACTACGCTTAGGCGGAGGCAACACAGGCTCCGACAACAAGTTTTTGACGGGCGTGCGTAATATACTGAGTCCATATATGGATGATGTCATCATTGAGCAGGAGTACTCGCCCATGGCTCATCACCGATTCTACAAGGAGGTATCGATAGTGAGCGTTCCGCTGCAATTTGACGAAGGTGTAGGATTATATATATGCGAGGCCTATGCAGCAGGAAGACCTGTTGTTGAGCCACATAGAGGCTCATTCCCCGAGATTGTCGGAGAAGGCGGCTTGCTGTATAGCGACGAGTCAGCTGAAGGTTTAGCCGACGCACTGGAACAGATGCTCACATCGCAATCCCTGTATGAGAGCAAACGCCAGGCAGCATGTGCATTAGCACAAGAGAGATACTCGGACAAGGAGTGTGCCACAAAACTAATCGACGTATATACCAGAATTATGAACTAAGGTAATGCGCAAAAGCGTTCTCTAATCGCGTACCCCTAAAAAAAAGATAGATTTCCAATTGGAAATCTATCTTTTTCGCTTATCGGATGAACAATAACTCTCGATACTTGGGCAGAGGCCACAACTGATCGTCGATAACCTCCTCCAGACGATCAATATGATCGCGGATCTGACCAAGGAATACCGCCACCTTATCGTGATACTCAATAGCCTTCTCGCGCTGATCCTCAATGCGGTTAGCCACCTTGCGAGCCTCGATCATCTCACCCACAAGGCGCTGGATCGCAGACGTGTGGTGCTGAATCTCACGGATAAGCTCCATATC
>JAFOXS010000015.1 GCA_017391665.1 Alistipes sp.
ATATGCGACGGGTCGCAGATCATCATCATATTGGGGAAGCGGCTACGCATCTCGAAAATCATGTGCCACATAGGCGGGTTGCGGTATTTGCTGTCGCCAAAGTATGCGAAGCCTCGGTGTATGAGGCCGATGTTCTCTTCGGGAATGCCCTCGTTCAGAAGGCGGTTCACTGCGCCTGCCCACAAACCCGTGTCGGGTGTCATGGGGTTCTTGACAAGGACTGTAATATCCTGATTACCATGCAATGCCTCGGCAATCTCCTGCACGGCAAAGGGCGATACGGTGGTGCGGGCACCAATCCACAAAATATCTACGCCATGCTTTAATGCCAGCTGAACGTGAGCCTTGTTGGCCACCTCGACAGCTACGGGCAATCCTGTAGATTGCTTGATTTCGTTCAACCAGTCCAGCGCCGGCTCGCCAATACCCTCGAAAGTGCCGGGGTTTGTGCGCGGCTTCCAGACTCCTGCACGGATGACATCGACCTTACCCGAGCGGGCCAGCTGTGTGGCTGTCTCGATGGTCTGCTCGTATGTCTCGGCAGCGCAGGGTCCTGATATGATTAACGGGCGTTTCTGCCCAAGTTTGAATGTTCCCATTTTCCTAATCTATTTTGACCTATTGCAAAATATCTCTGATCTTATTGGCTCGCTGCATAGCCTCCACCAATCCCTCGCGGTCGTCACGCTCGATCATGCGGCGCAGGATCTGCAACTGGTGGATATGCTCGCGTAACACGTCCAGCACGTTGTACTTGTTCTCCAAGAATATGGGAGCCCACGTCTGCGGCAGACTCTTCGCCAGACGTACCGTACTCTCGAAACCACCACCCGCAAGGTCGAAGATATGCTCCTCCTCGCGCTCCTTCTCCAGCACGGTCAGTGCCAGGGCAAAGGATGTAATGTGCGAAATGTGAGACACATAGGCGCAGTGCATATCCTGCTCCTCGGCCGACATGTAGCGTATGGGCATGCCGAGTGCGTGATAGATCTTCTCCACCTTCTCTGCTGCATCCCTATCGCTTCGCTCTCGCTCGCAGATTACCACCGTGCGACCCTTGAAGGCGTCATGCTGAGCAGCCTCGGGACCGCTGTTCTCGGTACCCCACATAGGATGCGTTGCCACCAGACGACCACGGTTAGGGTGCATCATCGTAGCCTCACACAACTCCTGCTTCGTGGAGCCCATGTCCATCAGTATCTGCGTAGGGCGTATGCGGTTCAGAATCTTCGTAGCCATCAGGGGGATGGTATCCACGGGAGTGGCGAGGACTATGAGATCACTCTCGGCGAGAGCCTCATCGAGCGTTACGATACGCTCGACGAGTCCCATCTCCAGTGCTTTCTGTGCGCTTCGCTCTGAGCGGGTGATACCCCACACCTCGTTGCAAAAACCTTTATCCTTGAGGCTCAGGGCGAACGAACCGCCAATAAGTCCCAGACCTATGATGGTTGCTTTCATTGTACTATTTGTTAAAACGAGCCTTTACGCGCTCTGCCGCCTCAGCCAGTCGGCTTGCGGGCATACAGAGTGAGATGCGGATATACTTCGTACCCTCTGAGCCGAAGATACCGCCGGGGGTTACGAATACGTCGCACTCCTCCAAAACCTTGTCAGAGAATGCGAAGCAGTCGCCCTCGAAATCCTCGGGCATAGCAGCCCATACGAACAGACCTGCCTGACCCTTAGCGTAGTTACATCCCAGTGCATCCAGCAGTGCGTAGCCATTCTTCTCGCGCTCGTAGTATGTAGCATTGAGAGAGTCAAACCACTCGTTGCCCAGAGCCAGTGCCTCGGCAGCAGCAGCCTGTACGGGGTAGAACATACCTGAGTCCATATTTGACTTGAAACGCAGAATGTCGCTGATGATGTCGGCACGACCTGCCACAACACCTACACGCCAGCCGGCCATAGAGTGGCCCTTACTTGTTGAGTTCATCTCGATGGCAACATCCTTTGCGCCGGGGATCGAGAGGATTGAGAGCTGGAGGTTGTTACGAACAAAGCTGTAGGGGTTATCGTGAACCAAAAGGATGTTGTGCTTGCCGGCAAAGGCAACCAACTTTTCGAACAACTCGACCGTAGGGTGTGTACCCGTAGGCATATTGGGGTAGTTCACGAACATCAGCTTCACGCCGCTCAGATCCTGCTTCTCGATCTCCTCAAAGTCGGGATAGAAGCCGTTGGCAGCGTTGAGGCGATACTCCATAACCTCACCACCTGAAAGGGTTACCGCAGCACGGTATGTGGGGTAGCCGGGGTTGGGAACCAACACCTTGTCGCCCGCATCGAGGAATGCCATGCAGATGTGCATGATACCCTCCTTTGAACCCAGTAGGGGCAGAACCTCGGTCTTGGGATCGAGCTCTACGTTGTACCACTTTTGATACCAGTCGGCATAAGCCTTACGCAACAGCTCGCTACCGTTGTAGGGCTGATAAGCGTGTACGTCGGGGCGCTGTGCCTCCTTTGCCAGACGGTCGATAACGGCCTGTGCGGGGGGCATATCGGGGCTACCGATACCCAGACTAATAATATCGCGACCTGCCTTACGCAACTCGGCTATTTCGCGGTTCTTCTTTGAAAAGTAATACTCCTTGATGCTGTCCATTCTGTGCGAAGGGGTAATCTCTACCTTTGCCATAATTCTCTAAGTTTTAGTTATTTATTAATTCTTAATTTTCTATTTTCCACTCTTGTAAACGCCATATACGTGTATTTCGCGTGTAACCTCCTGCAGTCGGTTAAGGTTGCGGATGTAATCATCCAGGCACGTAAACTCCAGGTCGATGTGGAACAGGTAGTGCCACGGCTCGCTGGGTATGGGGTACGACTGCAACTTCGAGAGGTTGATGCCATCCAGACAACTCAACGCTTTCAGCAGCGATCCCTCCTTGTGGTCGGTCTTGAAGTAGAGCGATGCCTTGTTGGCGTTGTTGTCAATATTGTGGTCGTAGCGCTTGAGCACCATAAAGCGGGTGTAGTTGCTCTTGATGGTGTTGATTTCGGGTGCAATAATCTTTAGCCCGAACATCTCGGCTGCAAGTTCGCTCGCTATGGCTGCCGTGTGGCGCAAACCCTTTTCGGCAATATGCTTGGCGCTTAGGGCTGTATCCTCGCTCTCGATGAGTTTCCACGGATGCTCATCCAAGTAGTCCACGCACTGCAACAGAGCCATCGAGTGCGATTCCACCTCGCGTATATCCTCCAGCTCCACATCGGGCAAAACCATCAGGTTCTGCTTTATGGGCAGATACACCTCGCCTGCCACCTGCAGGTTCTCGTCCTGCAGAATGCTATAGTTGGGGATGATCGATCCTGCGATAGAGTTCTCAATAGCCATCAGCCCCATATAAGCATGGCCCTGTTTAACGGCATTGGCCACGGCGCGGAACGTATCGCACGGCAGAATGTTGATATCGCTGCCGAAATGCATGTTGGCGGCGATATGGTGAAAACTCCCTTCGTATCCCTGTATTGCAATCTTTTGCATCAAAAATAATAAAAAAATCCTGAACGCTTGTTCGCGGTCAGGATTATATAA
>JAFOXS010000169.1 GCA_017391665.1 Alistipes sp.
CACGGAATATTGTTGTCGTTTTCAACGATAAAACGCATAGTGCAAGTATAATATTTTGTTGCAAGTGGGTGTGCTTCACCATTTTTTTCGTATTTTTGCACAATTACTTAAACAATAAACAAAAAAACATATTATGGTAAAACCCACATTGCTTGTTTTGGCCGCCGGTATGGGCTCACGCTACGGCGCCCTGAAACAGATGGACGGCGTAGGCCCCAACAACGAGGCTATCATCGACTACTCGATCTACGACGCCATTCGTGCCGGCTTCGGCAAGGTAGTATTTGTTATCCGCCACTCATTTGCCGACGCTTTTACAGCGCAGTTCAACGCCGAGCGTTTCGGTGGCAAGATCGAGGTGGAGTATGTATATCAGGAGCTGGATTGCCTGCCCGAAGGCTTCACCGTTCCCGAGGGTAGAGAGAAGCCCTGGGGCACGAACCACGCCCTGCTGATGGCTAAGGATGCTATCAACGAGCCCTTTGCCGTAATCAATGCCGACGACTTCTACGGCGCTGACGCATACCGCGTTATCGGCGACTACCTAACCACACTCGCTGGCGAGAAGAACCACTACTGCATGGTTGGCTACGCCGTAAACAAGACCCTCTCGGAGAACGGCACCGTATCGCGTGGCGTATGCACAATTGACGAGAACAACTTCCTGCAGTCGATCGTAGAGCGCACCAAGATCGAGCGCAATGCCGAGGGCACAATCGTATTCCACGACCTGGGCGAAGATGAGGCTCTGGCAGAGGATACCCCCGTTTCGATGAATCTGTTCGGCTTCACGCCCGACTACTTCGAGTACTCGGAGGATTACTTCCGCACATTCCTCGCTGATCCTGCAACGCAGTCAAACCTGAAGGCCGAGTTCTTCATTCCCTTGATGGTGAACAACCTGATCAGCGGCCCTGCAAAGTTGCGCGTATTGTCAACCACGGCTAACTGGTTTGGCGTGACATATCAGGCCGACAAACCGCAGCTCATGGCAAAGATTGAGGAGTTGATCGAGGCTGGCATTTATCCCCGCAACCTGTGGGGCAAATAAGCTTCCAGAATCATAATAGAAAAGGTTGCTCTAACGTGGCAACCTTTTTTTATACTCTTCGTGTAACCTTACGACCTCCACAGCCTCGCGCACATCGTGCACTCGCAAGATCGCAGCACCTTGCCTGAGAGCCTCCCAATGCAGTGCCGTAGTTCCGTTAAGGGCTTCAGCAGGAGTTACATCCAACAGATTATATACCATAGACTTGCGCGACAAACCCACAAGCACAGGAAAACCCTTTTGGCATAGACTGCCAAGGCCCGCCAGCAACTCATAATTCTGTTCCATGCTCTTGGCAAAGCCGAATCCGGGATCAATGATAATATTCTTTACACCTCGGCTCATGAGCCATTCAGTTCTGCTATCAAAATATGCAGCAACCTCCTCGACAACGCCTCTTTCATACGCCGTACTATGCTGCATTGTCTGCGGCGTGCCGCGCATATGCATGGCCACATAGGGCACCCCATAATGCGCCACCACATCGACCATAGCTGCGTCGGCCTCACCCGCCGAGATGTCGTTGATGATCACCTCCCCCATCATCTCGATGGCACGTTGTGCCACGCGCGAGCGGAAGGTATCAACCGAGACCGCCACATCAGCAGCCACATCCTTAACAACGGCAAGGGCTCGCTCAACGCGCGACAGCTCCTCGTCGAGTGTAACCTCATCAGCACCAGGACGAGACGAATAGCCACCGATATCGATGATTGTAGCCCCTTCGGCAACGACCCTTTTGACACGCGCCGCGATACTCTGCTCATCCCACGTACGCGAGGCATCGAAGAATGAGTCGGGCGTAATATTCACGATGGCCATAACCTGCGGATGCGACAGCTCCGACAGCCTATCTCTGAGCCTCATAGCAATACATCTTATGGAGCTGCTCGATGTCGCTCTCCAGATATTCACGCATTAGGTTTACAATCGTGCGATCGGCTCTTGCATGCAGCTCATCGTCACTCATTTGATGCGCTATGCGGCTGAGCACCTGCTCACGGTCGGCTCCATCACGCTCCATCGTGCGACGCAGACGCTCTTCGAGCGGAGCCATAACGGCCAGTGTGGCATCCACCTCCTTGTCAAAACCCGATTCGAAGAGGATAGCGCTCTCAAGCACCACATATGC
>JAFOXS010000016.1 GCA_017391665.1 Alistipes sp.
CTCTACCCTATCGTCCTCCCGAACCATGCGGTTGAACTCGATGAGCGCCTCGGTGTGGCGGTCGTTGTGCGCCACGGGCTGCACCACCTTGCCGTACCACAGGATATTATCGGCCAAAATAATTGAGCCACTATGCACCAGACCATTGTCCATCAGCATATTGTAATAGGCGGGATACTCCCTCTTGTCGCCGTCGATAAAAACCATGTCGAACTGCTTACCCAGCTGCGGTGCAATATCCAGAGCCGAGCCTATGTGCTGACGAATCTTATGCCCGTGCGGTGAGCGGTCGAAGAACGATTGCGCTAAAGGTTGCAGCTCGTCATCCACCTCGCAGGTGTCGATTGTTGCCCCATCGTCCAGTCCGGCTGCCATGCAGAGAGCCGAGTAACCCGTGAATGTGCCAATCTCGAGTATAGACTGCGGGCGGAACATCTTTACCAGCAGTTCGAGCAACTTGCCCTGAATGTGTCCCGAGATCATGCGGGGGTTGAGCACTCGCAGGTGAGTCTCGCGGTCGAGTTCGCGCAGCAGCGCATCCTCGGGTGATGAGTTGTCGTGGATATATTTTTCAAGTAAGTCCATAATCTATTGATATATTAGCGTCGATGTCTTTGCGAAAATCTCCTCGGCAACCTCCATTATCTGCTCAGCCTTGACAGCCGACACCTTGCGATATACCTCTTCGAGGGTATCTATCTCGTCATGAACAAGATAACTCTTGCCAGCGCCCAGCATGTAGCCCTCGTTGTTCTCCATCGAGATAGCCATCTGCGCCAGGAATTGACGTTTGATCATAGCCAGACGGCGTGCCGTGAGAGGCGTTGTGCGCAGTGAGCGTAACTCCGCGTCGATGAGCTCGCGGCAGTGGTCGGCATTGTGGTGGTCGGAGCTGAAGTAGATGGCCACCATACCCGAGTCGTTGTAGGGCGTGTATGTAGCCTCGGTGTTGTACGATAGTCCATTCTTCTCGCGCAGAACTACGTTCAAACGCGAGTTTGCCGATGGGCCACCCAGAATGTTTATCAGCAGTGACAACGGCAGGCGACGCTCGGCGTGTATGTCGTAGGCTCGTGCTCCGATGATGCAGTGTGTCTGGTGGGTATGCTTGTTTACTACCCTCTCGAATGGCTCCACCATTGTAGGCTTCGAGCGGCTGAACTCTCGCTTTGTAGCAGCGTGCAGGCCGAAATATTGCTCCGCCACGCTCTTTACCTTGGCGAGCGAGAAGTTGCCTATAGTCGAAAAGACCATCTGGTCGGTGGTGTGCGTGCGGCTGATGAAGCGTTTGATGCTCTGCGAGTTGTGGCGCGCCAATGAGGCTTTCGTGCCAAGGATGTTGTGCCCCAGCTCGGAACCCTCGAAAATCATATCCTCGAAGGTGTCGAATATCATATCTACGGGCGAATCCTTGTAGGTATTTATCTCATCGATTATCACCTCACGCTCACGCTGCAGCTCATGCTCGGGAAAGGTGGAGTGAAAGGCTACATCGGAGATCAGCTCGGCGGCCTTTGCAAAATCCGAACGTAGCGTGGTGGCGTGGATCGTGGTATCCTCCTTTGTGGTGTAGGCGTTGAGTTCGCCGCCACGATTTTCCAGACGGCAATTCACCTGGTATGCCTTGCGGTGTTCGGTGCCCTTGAAAAAGGCGTGCTCGGCAAAGTGCGCCAGACCATGTTCGCCATCGCGCTCATCGCGTGTGCCGGCATTTACAACCAGAGCACAATGTGCGATGCTCGATTTGGTGCGGCGGTGTATGCCTTTGATACCGTTGGGTAATATGTATGTTTCAAACTCCTTCATCTATTCTCTGTTGTGTTCTTTTAGGAAGCGACCCGTATGGCTCTCGGTGCACTGCTCCAAATCCTCTGGAGTACCCTCGAAGATCACCTCACCGCCCGTGCTGCCTGCCTCGGGACCGAGGTCGATAACCCAGTCGGCACACTTTATCACATCCATATTGTGCTCCACGATAACGATAGTGTGACCGTTGGCAATCAGGGCATTGAACGCCTTGAGCAGACGCTGTATGTCGTGGAAATGCAGACCCGTGGTAGGCTCATCGAAGATGAACATTATCTGTTTGGTGTCGTTATCCTTCGATAGGAACGATGCCAGCTTCACACGCTGGCTCTCGCCACCCGACAAAGTCGAAGAGGATTGTCCCAGACGGATATATCCCAGTCCCACATCCTGCAGCGGTTGCAGACGCTCGACGATGCGTCGGCACGTTGAGTTGCTCTGCTTCTCTTCGGAGAAGAATGTGATGGCCTCATCGACACTCATCTCCAGAATGTCGTGGATCGTCTTGCCACGATACTTTATCTCCAGCACCTCATCCTTGAAGCGTTTGCCGTGGCAGGCGTCGCAGACGAGCTCCACGTCGGCCATGAACTGCATGCTCACCTTGATCGTGCCCTCGCCCTGACACTCCTCGCAGCGGCCTCCTGCCACGTTGAATGAGAACGATGCAGCCGTAAGACCCGTATGCACAGCCTGAGGCTGGTCGGCGTAGAGTTTGCGAATCTCGTCGTAGGCCTTAAGGTAGGTTACGGGATTCGAGCGTGAGGACTTGCCGATGGGATTCTGATCCACAATCTCCACCGAGCGAAGCATTGCCACATCGCCCTCCAGACTGTCGTGATCGCCGGGCTTCTGACCCGTGTCAAACAACAGACGGCGCAGTGCGGGATATAAGATTCCCTTTGCCAGCGACGACTTGCCACTACCGCTAACGCCCGTGATGCAAGTCATAACGCCTAGGGGTATGCGTACATCAATGTTCTTGAGGTTGTTCTCGCGTGCGCCCTTGATGACGATCGAGTTGCTCCAGCCTCGCGGCGTTGTGGGGCGCTCGATTGCTCGGCGGTGCATAAGGTAGTCGGCCGTGAGGCTGTTATCAGCTTTGGAGAGTCCCTCCAGCGGGCCGTTATACATTATCTGTCCACCCATCTCGCCAGCACGTGGGCCAACATCTACGATGTGGTCGGCCGAGCGGATAATTTCCTCCTCGTGCTCCACTACGATGACCGTATTGCCAATGTCGCGCAACTGCTTCAGTACCTTGATAAGGCGATGCGTGTCGCGCGGATGCAGACCAATGCTGGGCTCGTCGAGAATGTAGAGCGAGCCAACGAGGTTGCTGCCAAGCGATGTGGAGAGGTTGATACGCTGGCTCTCTCCACCAGAGAGAGAGGATGAGAGGCGATCCAGTGTCAGATATCCCAAACCCACATCCGAGAGGTATGCCAGACGATTGCGAATCTCTACGATGATACGCTCGGCGGTGCGAGAGTCGTGCTCATCGAGCTTTAGCGAAGAGAAGAACTCGATCAGCTGATCGACGGTCATGCGCACGATCTGCGCTATGTTTTTGCCTCCGACCTGCACGTAGAGTGCCTCCTTGCGCAGTCGGCTGCCGCCACAGGTGTGGCATGTTGTCTTGCCCGTGTAGCGAGCCTTCATTACGCGGAACTGAATCTTGCGACGCTCACTCTCGATGTAGTCGAAGAAGGTGCTCAGACCGTAGAAGTGCTCATTACCAGTCCACAGCAGCTCCTTCTGCTCCTCACTTAGAGCGTAATATGGCTCATGTATGGGGAAGCCAAAGAGGTGGGCATTCTCAATGAGCTGATCCTTCCACTTTCGCATCGTGGCGCCACGCCAGCAGACTATGGCATCCTCGTAGATGGTTTTGCTCTTGTCGGGAATGACAAGATCCATATCTATACCCACCGTCTTGCCGTAGCCCTCACACTCGGGGCAGGCACCGATGGGATTGTTGAAGCTGAACAGGTGCTCCGTAGGCTGCTCGAACTCAATGCCGTCGGCCTCGAAGCGTGCCGAGAATTCGCGTATGGAGTCGTTGATAGCCACATGGCATAGGTCGTCACCATAGCTGTATGCTCGTGCGATGGCATCGCGCAGACGCAGCATCGTATCGTCATCATCGGCCATGCGCAGACGGTCAACTACGATTGCGACATCTTCGGCGCGGGTATCGGCGTTGATCGTGGGCAGAAACTCCTCGATGAGTATAGCCTCTTTATCGACCCACAGACGGGTGAAGCCGTCGCTGAGCAGTTGCAGCAGACGCTCGATTATGCCCTCGCCCGATTTCAGTATCATCGGCGCAATGATTACCACCCTCTGCCCCATGCCTTCGCGGACGATATACTCCACTATATCGTCAACACTCGAGCAACGCACCTCCTCGCCCGAGATGGGAGAAAAAGTGTGGCCGATGCGGGCAAAAAGCAGTTTGAGATAGTCGTAAATCTCGGTTGTCGTACCCACCGTTGAGCGTGGGTTGCGGGTATTTACCTTCTGCTCGATGGCTATGGCGGGGGCAATGCCCGAGATCAGATCCACGTCGGGCTTGTTGATACGTCCCAAGAACTGACGGGCATAGGCCGAGAGGCTCTCCACATAACGGCGCTGACCCTCGGCAAATATGGTGTCGAAGGCTAAGGTCGATTTGCCCGAGCCCGAGAGACCAGTGATGACGGTCAGTGTGTTGTGCGGGATGGAGAGATCTACACTCTTCAGGTTGTGTACCCTCGCTCCCTTGATGTATATCGTTTTGTCTTGTGACATCTTCTGTTTTGCTGTTTCGTTTACTCTATCACCTCGATGATAGCACCTTCGACCTTGCCAAGGCGTCCCAATACAATGTCGGCCCGGCTGTTGCGTATCGAGAGAGTCATTGAGCAGAGGTTGTCGAATGTCTGCTCCTCGATTGTCGGCTGCTCCTCCTTGATTATGCGCATTACGTCGTTCATTACGACGTACGAAAAATCCACCTTGATGCGTGTGTCAACGGTGCGCTCGACCACCTTTGCAGCATCGAGTGCCGCTGCTGCCGACTCCTTGTAGGCGGCAATAAGCCCCGGAACACCCAGCTTCGTGCCACCGAAGTAGCGCACCACCACGATCAGACAGTTCGTTATCTCGCGTGAGAGCAGTTGTCCGAGGATGGGCTTGCCGGCTGTGCTCGACGGCTCACCATCGTCGTTGGCGCGGAATCGCTCGCCAAAGGGACCCAGACGCCATGCGTAGCAGTGATGCGTGGCATCGTAGTAACGCTTGCGCAGCGGCTCCAGACAGGCCGTAATCTCCTCCTCGCTCTCGACATGGTAGGCGTAGCAGAGGAATTTGCTGCTGCGCTCCTTGAAGATGGCTTCGGCCTGGCCTTCGATCGTAAGGTAACTATCTTTCTGCTGCTCCACGACCTGTCTTTTTAGCGTACTTTCTTAAAGAGACGATTCCAGCGGATATTAGCGGGGAATGACTTGCTCTTATCCATTGACAACCAGATGAATGATGCCTTGCCCACGATGTGATCCTCGGGTACGAAGCCCCAGTAGCGTGAGTCGGCCGAGTTGTGGCGGTTGTCGCCCATCATCCAGTAGTAATCCATCTTGAAGGTGTAGGATGTAGCCTCCTCGCCGTTGATGTAGTAGTGGCCGTCGCGTACCTCTACGTCGTTGTCCTCATAGACATCGATCACACGCTCATACAAAGGCCATGTATCCTCGTTCAGCGCGATCGAAGCACCAGCCTTGGGAATCCACAGCGGACCCATGTTGTCGGCTGTCCAGGCATAGCGGTCGCTGTATGGGAAGCACTCATCCTCGGCGATGTAGGGCTCAATCTTTGTGACATTGTTCATAGCCTTGAACTGCTCTACCATGCTCTTCGTCAGGGGTGAGAAGTAGAAGTTGCCGTTACCCGACATCTCGGTAATGCCCATCTGCTCGATGGCGTAGGCCGACAGGGGTGATGAGGTCTCGATCGAGTAGCAATACTGCTTCTCGGGAATCTCGCCCTGCTCCTTGCCATTGACGTAGAGTGTGGTGTTCTCGATGCGTATAGTGTCGCCTGCGATGGCTACGCAACGCTTGATGTAGTTCTCGCGCTTATCCACGGGACGTGAGATGATGGTGTAGTTTCTCTCCAGCTCCTCGCGACCGCGCTGCAAGCCGTACTCCCTTTGATACTCGCGCAGTACGTCGTAGTAGGTTACGCCCTGATTCTCCAGCAGAACCGTATCGCCCGCGGGGAAGTTGAATACCACCACATCGTCACGCTCGATCTCTCGCAGACCCTTCAATCGCTTGTAGGGCCACTTGATAGCCTCCGAGAATGACTTCTTCGTTGTGGAGAATGGCATGGTGTGATGCACAAAGGGGAACGCCAGCGGCGTGTTGGGCATCTGCGGACCGTAGGTCACTTTGCTCACGTATAGATAGTCGCCCACGAGCATGGTCTTCTCCATCGACGATGAGGGGATGACATACATCTGGAAGAAGAAGATGTGGATGAGCGTAGCCACAACCGTAGCAAATACGATGGCATTGACCCACTCATACACACTGCGGTAGGTCGAGCTCTTGGCGCACCACTCCTCGTTCTTCTTGCCGATTGAGCGGTAGAGGTATTTTGAGATGTAGAGGTCGTAGATGACCACTATGCCGAGCAAAAACCATAGATTGCCCGTCCACACCACAAACCACAGCACGTAGAGCAGTGTGGCCAACGTGAAGCCCACCCAGCGGTTGGCGAAAAATGCTTTTATCTTATCCATTTCAAAAGTTTTTCAAATAACGTTTTCTCTCACTGATTTATTACTCCTCGCCCAGCAGGTCGTCCATCGTGTA
>JAFOXS010000269.1 GCA_017391665.1 Alistipes sp.
CGTCTCCGTAACAAACGTATTCATGCCGCCAATACCCGAACCGATGTATGTGCCAAGGCGCTCGGGGTCGATGTTCTCGCCACTCTTCAGGCCGCTGTCCTGCATAGCCTGATATGCCGCTGCCAATGCAAACTGGCAGTAGAGGTCGTTGCGGCGCACATCATTGCGCTCCAGACCATGCTCCTCGGGAGCGAAATTCTTCACCTGTCCGGCAACGCTGATAGGGAGCTCGTAATCCTCAAAGCCTTTGATCAGGTCGATGCCGCACTTGCCCTGTGAGAGGCTCTGCCAAAAGTCGTTGATATTGTTTCCTACCGGTGAGATTACTCCTAGACCGGTGATAACTACTCTCTGTTCCATCTATATCTGTTTTCTTTTTTATTTTGTCCACTCAATAATACATGCGCCCGTAGTGAATCCTGCACCAAAAGCACTCATCAAAATCTTGTCGCCCTTCTGCAATTTGCCGCTGCGAGCCAGCTCGTCCAGAAGCAGGGGGATGCTGGCCGAAGAGGTGTTACCGCAACGCTCCACATTGGTGGGGAAGTGATCAAGATCGAGCTTAAGCCAGTTGGCAATAGCCTCGATGATGCGCATGTTGGCCTGATGTAGCATATAATACTTAATATCCGAGGGTTTGAGTCCTGCCTTGTCGAGCAATACCTTAATATCGCGCGATGATGACAAAACGGCAGTCTTGAATACCTCTTTGCCATTCATATACATTGGTGCCGAGTACTCCTCCTTGGTAATGTAGGGTGTGGGCTCGAGACGTCGTACATAGTGCAGACAATCCAGCTTGCTCTGTGTCGTAAGGCGTGAGCCGATCAGGCCATCTCCACCACTTACAACAACCGCGCCTGCGCCATCACCAAATAGTACGCACAGTGCACGATCCTCCCAATCAACCATGCGGGTAGGCTCCTCGGCTGCCAGCACCAGGATGTTGCGAGCCTTGCCACTGCGGATGCGGTCGTCGGCCATATCGAGTGCATAGATAAATCCCGAGCAAGCACCATTGATATCTACACATGCACATTTTGCTCCGATGGCACCCTGCACGATGCAGCTGAGCGCTGGGGTTATGTATTCGTTTACAACGTTTGAACAAATGATATAATCGATGTCCGCAGGAGTCAATCCGGCGTCCTCAATAGCTTTCAGCGAGGCTTCGGTTGCCAGATCCTCCAATCGCTCCGATGAGATCAGGCGTCGCTCGGTAATTCCCGTACGTGTGCGTATCCACTCGTCACTCGTGTCGAGGAATCCTTCGAGCATAGCGTTTGTTACAACCTTGGCAGGATGAGCCCTGCCTGTTCCGATAATTTTCATTTAGTAGTTTGATTTTCGTAAATCCTAATTTTCTTTGCACCAATCGATCTGATGCCCTTCTCGGCATCGGGTGCAAAATTATCTAAAACCATCTGCAAACCACTATATGTGCGGTCGAAAGTACCTTTTTGTGACGAAAAACACTTTTTTAGGGGTAAAGTTGATGTTTTTTGCCGCAAAATTCCGATATTTGCACAAATTATTTAATGGAAATTCATGACCAAATTATATAAAGATAGGGAATTGCCGAAGTTTCTTTTGGATAGACGCTACCTCCTGGGATCGGTAGTTTTTATCCTTACATTCTCGGTTTTGTTCCTGGCAATCTATACTCCATTCTCCGATACTTCGTGGATTGGTCTCAGAAATGTCGAGAATTTGGGTGCATCTATTGCATTTTATGTAGTGGCTCTGGCTATACTTTTTATCAGTAAACTGATAATGTATGCGTCGCAGTCGCGAATCAATTTTACACTCTGGAAATATATTTTGTGGGTGATGGCCGAGGTTGTCATAATCTCGATTTTCTATACTCACTTTACATTCGTCTTCATTCCTCCTGTCGAGGAGTCGGTTATAAATATCGTATTTAAGGCTTTTGGATGTATCCTTCTGATCATGGCCATACCTTATACTATATTGACACTCTATGCGGCATACCGCACCAAGACCGAGGAGTTGCAGATGTTGCAGTATGAGATGTCGCTCAATGCAGAGCCTTCTATAGTGTATCCGTCGCTCATTAATCTCTATGATTATAACGGCGCACTGAAGCTTACGATCAACGCCGATTCGCTCTACTACATGGAGTCGCAGGATAATTACATCAAGATTTTCTACGAGAATAATGGTAAACTGCTCTCATATATGTTGCGCAGTCGTACCAAGACCATCGAAGAGAATCTGGCCGACACAAGCATGGTGCGATGCCATCGCTCGTATATGGTCAATGTAATGAAGATTAACCATATTCGCAAGGGTGGTAAGGCTCGTTACATTGTTCTGTCGAATGACGATATCAAGCCGATCCCCGTGTCGAAGAGTTACTTCAAGACGCTCATTGCCAAGATTGATAAATACAATGCCTCGGCACTTGCCAACGCTTCAAATGTGGATGTTGAGCCTGAGGGTGTAGAGTAATTATTGATTATAGTCTAAAAATAAAAGAGAGTTTTCCTTCTTCGGAAACTCTCTTTTGTTATGTGTAGGAGTGTAGAATTACTCTACAATGCCGATAATATCACTCAGGCGCTCGATGCCCAGACGCTCCATCTCTAAGGGCAGATCCTCGATGATGCGCTTGCATGCGTAGGGATCCTTCAGATTGGCGGCACCCACCTGCACGGCTGTAGCACCAGCCATCATCATCTCTATTACGTCCGAAGCGCTCTCCACACCACCACAACCCATCACGGGAATAGAGCAGGCGTGTGACACTTGATAAACCATGCGTACGGCCACGGGGAAGATTGCAGGACCTGAAAAACCACCCATCTTATTGGCGATGACGGGGCGACGACGCTTGGTGTCGATACGCATGCCGAGCAGTGTATTGATCAGACAGATACCATCTGCGCCAGCCTCCTCGCACGCCTTTGCAATGGCGACGATGTCCGTTACGTTGGGGCTGAGTTTGATGAATACAGGCTTCGTGGTCACAGCCTTCACGGCACGTGTCACCTCGGCTGCCATTTCGGGCTGCGTACCGAAACTCATACCACCATTATGCACGTTGGGGCACGATACGTTCACCTCGATAATTGCCACCTGATCCTCCTTGTCAACCTTGGCGCAGCACTCGGCGTACTCGTCAATAGAGAAACCGCTGATGTTGGCTACGATAGGCTTGTGGAAAATCTTGCGCAACTCGGGCAGCTCCCTTGCTACAACTGCATCCACGCCAGGGTTCTGCAGACCAACCGAATTGATCAAACCTGAACGGCACTCGGCGATACGTGGCGTGGGGTTGCCGAAACGAGCCTCGCGTGTAGTACCCTTTATGGAGATTGAGCCGAGGACGTTAATGTCGTAAAACTCATTGTGCTCGCGGCCAAAACCGAACGTACCACTCGCAGGGATGACGGGGTTGTCAAGCTTGACGCCGCACAACTCCACCGACAAATCATATTTCTTATCCATACTCATCTCCTTACCAAATTATCTCTTCACGTTTCATTACGGGGCCCTCCTTACAGATGCGTTTGTTGCCCGTCAAGGTCTTGCAGCTGCAACCCATGCAAGCACCAAAACCGCAACCCATACGCTCCTCGAACGAGAGTTCGCCCTTTACATCGGTGCAGTCACACAGCGCCTTAAGCATAGGCAACGGGCCGCACGAGTAGAAGTAGTCGAAGTCGATACCATTCTCGCGGATGGCATCCGTTACGAAGCCCTTGGTGCCCAGCGAGCCGTCAGCCGTAGATACATATACATCTACGCCCAGCGCACGGAACTCCTCGGCATAGAATACCTCCTTTGAGGTGTTGAAGCCAAGCACTACGCTCACCTTGCGACCACGTGCTATGAGCTCCTTTGCCAAGCGGTAGAGTGGGGGAACACCTACGCCACCGCCCACAAGCAGAGGCTTCTGGCACTCCACATCGGCATCGAAACCATTGCCAAGACCTGTGAGCACATCCAACTGCTCGCCTGCCTGCATGTGGCTCATCTGCTCGGTGCCACGACCTACAACCTTATAGATGATGGTGATAGTCTCCTCGTCCCAGTCGTTGATTGAGATGGGGCGACGCAGATACAAGCCCTCCAGCTCAATGTTTACGAACTGTCCCGGGCGAGTGATCCACTGCGTATCACCAGCAAGCACCATCCGCCACACGTCAGAGGTTAGCGGATGGTTTTGCTTGATTGTGTATATTCCTTTTTTGTACATTTTACTTGCCGTCGATGGTTGAAACACCCAATGTGATCTCCTCCAATACGTTAAGCAGTACGCTCACGGTCTCGAGCGAAGTGAACAGCGTAACGTTGTTCTCGGCTGCTGCGCGACGAATCTCATAACCGTCACGACGTGTGCTGTGCTGGTTTACGTCGATAGTGTTGATAACGTATGTAACGTGACCCTTGCGCAACTCGTCGTAAATCTCGGTTGAGCCCTCGCTGATCTTGAGCAGGTGGCGTGTACGGATGCCATTGTTGCGCAGGAACTCGCAGGTTCCGCCCGTAGCCTCGATGTTGAAGCCGAGGTCGTAGAAACGGCGGATGAAGGGCAGAGCACGCTCCTTGTCAGCGTCGGCAATCGTTACGAAGATCGTACCGTAGTTAGCTACGGCTACGCCCGACGACTGCAATGACTTATAGAGTGCGCGGTTAAGGCTTACATCGTAACCGATAGCCTCACCTGTTGACTTCATCTCGGGAGAGAGGTATGAGTCTACACCGCGAATCTTTGCGAATGAGAATGCGGGTGACTTAACGAACCAGCGGGTGCTCTCCTTGCCGTAGATCTCCGTAATACCCTGCTCGCGGAGTGAGTGACCGAGGATAACCATTGTGGCGATCTTTGCCATAGGCACACCAGTTGACTTCGAGAGGAACGGAACGGTACGTGATGAACGGGGATTAACCTCGATAACGTATACCTTCTCCTGCTCGTCCACGATAAACTGGATATTGAACAGACCGATGATGCCGATAGCCAAGCCCAACTGACGGGTGTACTCGATGATGGTATCCTTCACCTGCTGGCTTACGCTGAAGGTGGGATATACGCTGATTGAGTCACCAGAGTGGATACCTGTACGCTCAACGTGCTCCATAATACCGGGGATGTATACATCCTTGCCGTCGCAGATAGCATCTACCTCCAACTCCTTACCCTGGATATACTTGTCAACCAATACGGGCGACTTCTCGTTGATCTCTACAGCCGAACGCAGGTAGTGGCGAAGAGTCTCCTCGTTGGCTACGATCTGCATGGCACGACCACCAAGCACGAAGCTGGGACGAACCAGTACGGGGTAGCCGATGTCGTTGGCAGCCTCAACACCCGACTCGATGTCGGTAACGGCCTTTGCCTTGGGCTGGGGAATACCAACCTCGTTCATGATGCGCTCGAAGCACTTGCGGTCCTCGGCGTTGTTGATAGCCTCGATGCCTGTGCCGATGATCTTCACACCCAGGTCAGCCAAAGGCTCTGCCAGGTTGATGGCGGTCTGACCACCGAGTGATACGACAATACCCTCGGGCTGCTCCAGCTCAACAACATTCATCACATCCTCAACGGTCAGAGGCTCGAAGTAGAGCTTATCGCTGATGGTGTAGTCCGTAGATACGGTCTCGGGGTTATTGTTGATGATGATAGCCTCATAGCCAGCCTCCTTGATTGTCCAGATAGCGTGTACGGTCGAGTAGTCGAACTCCACACCCTGGCCGATACGGATAGGACCCGAACCGAGTACAAGGATCTTCTTGCGGTCGCTGCGTACTGACTCGTTCTCTGCCTCATAAGTAGAGTAGAAGTAGGGAACATATGTGTCAATCTCGCCAGCGCAAGAGTCTATAATCTTATATACGGGGAATACACCCTCGGCCTTGCGCAACTGATACATCTCAGCCTCCGACATGCCCCACAACTGACCGATGAACTTGTCGCTGAAACCCATACGCTTCGCCTCCTTCAGGGTAGCGATGCAGCCCTTGTTTGCAGAGACAACCTTCTCCATCTCGACGATGTTCTTCAACTTCTCGAGGAACAACATATCGATCTTGGTGTGGTTGTAGATAATCAGAAGATCAACACCCTTGCGGATAAGCTGAGCGATGGCGTAGATGCGATCGTCGGTACCCTTGCGGATGTAGTCCAGCATCTGTGCTGAGCTCCAGTCGTCGAATTTCTTGTTGTGGATATGGCAAACGCCAGTCTCCAGCGAACGGATAGCTTTCAGGATACCCTCCTCGATGGTGCGGCCGATGCTCATCACCTCGCCCGTAGCCTTCATCTGCGTGCCGAGCTCATTCGATGCGTCGCTAAACTTATCGAAGGGGAAGCGGGCAACCTTCAGTACCACGTAGTCCAACGCAGGCTCAAAGCATGCGGGACGATCAGAGATCATAATCTCATCAAGAGTCAAGCCTACGGCGATCTTGGCTGTTACGCGAGCGATGGGGAAACCGCTGGCCTTCGACGCCAGAGCCGATGAACGCGATACGCGGGGGTTAACTTCGATGATGTAATATTTGAATGAGAGGGGATCGAGTGCAAACTGAACGTTGCAACCACCCTCAATCTTAAGCTCACGGATAATCTTCAGAGCGCTGCCACGCAGTAGCTGATACTCCTTGTCTGTGAGGGTCTGAGCGGGTGCGATAACCATAGAGTCACCGGTGTGGATACCTACGGGGTCGATGTTCTCCATGCTACAGATGGCAATCGCGGTGTCGTTCTTGTCACGCATCACCTCGAACTCGATCTCCTTGTAGCCCTTGATACTCTTCTCTACGAGTACCTGGTGTACGGGCGAGAGAACCAGTGCGTTACGCATAATCTCACGCAACTCCTCCTCATTGTCGGCAAAACCACCACCAGTACCACCCAATGTAAATGCAGGGCGAAGCACTACGGGGTAACCGATCTCCTCGGCAGCCTTCACACCATCCTCCATAGAGTTCACAACAACTGAAGGAAGCACGGGCTCACCGATACGGATACACAGATCCTTGAAGAGCTCGCGGTCCTCAGCCTCCTCGATACTCTTGAACGATGTGCCCAGAATCTCAACGTGGCACTCATCCAGAATGCCCTTCTTTGCAAGCTGTACGGCAAGGTTCAAACCTGTCTGACCACCCAGGCCGGGAACGATGGCATCGGGACGCTCGTAGCGTACGATCTTTGCCACATACTCCAGCGTCAAAGGCTCCATGTAAACCTTATCGGCGATGTTGGTGTCGGTCATGATAGTTGCGGGGTTAGAGTTCACGAGAATAACCTCGTAACCCTCCTCCTTAAGTGCCAAGCACGCCTGTGTACCTGCATAGTCAAACTCTGCGGCCTGACCGATGACAATCGGACCTGAACCGATCACCATCACTTTCTTTATATCTGTTCTTCTAGGCATTTTGTTTCTCCTCCATCAGTTTAATGAATTTATCGAAAAGGTATGCGCAATCCTGCGGACCCGGAGCACTCTCGGGGTGGAACTGCAAAGCATACATCTTATCCTCTGCGCACTCAATACCCTCGATCGTTGAGTCAAATACGTTCTCGTGAGTTGCAACGAGCGATGTGCCCTCCAACGACTCGGGAACGATAGCGTACTCATGGTTCTGTGAGCCCATGTCGATGCGACCTGTTGCAAGTGTGCGAACAGCCGACGAGCCGTGATGACCACACTTCATCTTGTAAACCTTTGCGCCGTATGCAAGAGCGATGAGCTGCATACCGAGCGAGATGCCGAACATAGGAATCTTACCCTTTGCCTCGCGAATCAAATTAATCACCTCGTGCAACTCCTCGGGTGAGCCGGGGCCATTTGAGATGAACAGACCATCGGGGTTGAAGGCCATGATCTCCTCCAATGAGGTGTTGTATGGTACAACGGTTACGTTGCAGCCACGGCTTGTGAACGAGCGGATGATGTTGTGCTTGATACCGCAATCTACGGCTACGATGTCGTACTTGTGGTTGGGTGTACGTGAGAACCATGCCTTGCGGCTGCTCACCTTAGCCACCAGGTTGGTGGGCTGGGGTGTGTTCTTGATCAGCTCCAGAGCAGCCTCTGTCGTTGTGTCGATGTTAACGATAGCTGCGCGCTGTGCGCCCTCGTCGCGGATGATGCGAACAATCATGCATGTGTCAACACCTGCAATGCAAGGAATGCCAGCCTCCTCCAGTGTCTCCGAGAAGGTCTTGGTGTAGCGGAAGTTTGAGGGGTTCTCGTTGCACTCACGCACTACCATACCGCCAATCTGCGGAGTCTTCGACTCGAAGTCCTCGTCAGTGATGCCGTAGTTACCAATCAAAGGGTAGGCCATCACTACAATCTGATTGCTGCATGATGGATCGGAGAGAATCTCCTGATAACCCACCACAGAAGTGTTGAAAACGATGTCGTAGGCACGCTCCACGTTGGCGCCATAGCCATAGCCGAGGAACTCGCGACCGTTCTCAAGAACTAACTTTTTAGTAAATGGTTTCATTGAATAGTGATTTATTATTTTTGTTTATCTCTTTTCGTACGCAATTTTGCCGTCCACAAGTGTCAGACAGCACTCGCCCTGCAACTCCCAGCCCTCGAACGGAGTGCTGCGGCCCATAGTAAGGAATGTTGAGGGATCGACCATGTAACTCTTCTCAAGATCAAATACCGCAATGTCGGCGGCCTCACCCTCCTGAAGTGCTCCGCCCAGGCCAAAGATGCGGCGCGGTGCCTCGGCCAATACCTCGATAGCCTTCTCAAGAGAGATGATGCCCTGCTTGACGAGCTTTGTGTATATTACGGCAAATGATGTTTCCAAACCTACAACGCCCATTGCGCTGAGCTCCAGTCCGCGTGACTTCTCATCGGCGGTGTGGGGTGCATGATCTGTTGCTACCACGTCGATAGTACCATCCTGCAAGCCAGCAACAAGAGCATCGCGATCCTCGGCCGAACGAATCGGGGGATTCATCTTGAAACGACCATTCTCCTGCAGATCCATATCGCACATGGTAAGGTAGTGGGGACCTGTCTCGCAGGTGATCTTCACGCCACGTTTTTTCGCCTCACGAATCAGCGCTACGCTCTCCTTTGTTGAGATGTGGCATACGTGATAACGGCAACCGGTCTTTGCTGCAAGCTCAATGTCGCGCTCAATCTGTGCCCACTCGCTCTCGGAGCAGATGCCGCGATGACCATGCTTGTGGGCATACTCGCCATCGTGGATATAGCCCTTGCGCAGAAGCTCGTTCACCTCGCAGTGTGCTGCAATGATTCCGTCGCACTTTGCTGCCTCATACATAGCTGCCTGCATAACCTCGCCACTCTGCACGCCAGAGCCATCATCCGAGAAGCCTGCAACGTAGGGCTTGAGCGATGGGAAATCTACCAACTCGTCGCCACGACGTTTGCGAGTGATTGTGGCGTAGGGCAGAACCTTAACTACGGCGTCACGCTTGATGATATCTATCTGCTGCTGCAGATTCTCCATTGTGTCGGGTGCGGGCTCAAGGTTGGGCATTGAGCATACGCAAGTAAAACCTCCGTGTGCTGCGGCTGCCGTACCTGTAGCGATGGTCTCCTTGCGAGAGAAGCCAGGCTCACGCAGGTGAACATGCAGATCGACAAGACCCACGGTGATGATCTTATGCGAGCAATCAAAAACCTTATCTTCTTTAGAAGGAACAATCTCGGGTGCAATGCGCTCAATCACACTGCCGCAAACGGCCACATCGGCCTTTGTCTGCTTGCCATCGCGCACGATTGTGCCACCCTTGAGAATGATTCTTGTATCCATATCTATCATAAAAAAGGCGACCAAACAGTCGCCCATATATTAACAATTAAAAACAGTATTAACGTCGTTCTGAGAATCAGTAACGAAGAAAGAAAAACAACAATCCGATTGCTTGACAACGCTTGACAACGCACATGACGGAGATATGTTTCTACCCTTATTCATTACATCCCATTTATTTCGTGCAAAGATAAGCAAAATATTTCAA
Organism: Alistipes sp.; assembly: GCA_017391665.1. Lineage (GTDB taxonomy): Bacteria > Bacteroidota > Bacteroidia > Bacteroidales > Rikenellaceae > Alistipes. The sequence goes on from JAFOXS010000269.1 coordinate 9,992, forward strand.
TCAGCATGCGTCTGAGGCTATTTTTTCGCTATATTTTTTATAGCGTTTCAGCGTGCTGTTAGAATACGATGCGTGCTCCAATCTGCATGTGCCAGCGTGAGAGCAGATCGCTGGGCGAAATTTCGGCTCCCGTGAAACGATATACGGCCTGTCCATCCTCTGCGGCCGAGATAGTTACGGGCTGCAGACGCACGTTTGAAACGTTGTAATATGCTCCCCAATGGCGGCAAAGCAGGTTGCCCAGGTTCATTACGTCGAGCGAAAGCTCTACCTTGCGGCCGCTCGCTGCTCCGAAGTAGAAGCCGTGTGCCAGATGCAGGTCGAGGCGATGCTCCATGGGAGTCTGCATGGCGTTGCGCTCGGCAAATGAGCCGCGATGTGTACTGAGATATGCATTATCCTCGATATAGTTGTTCCACTTTTCACGAGATGTGTCATCGGCAAAGAGCATATTCTGCATCTCCGACTCGGTGGGAATATACATCAGTGTTGAGCCGAACGTTCCGTCGCCATTGAAATCCACCGCCTCGCCAAAGCAGTAGGAGTAGCGCTGTCCCGATGTAGCCTGATATACCAGCGAAGCGCTAAGGTCGAATAGCGGCGAGTAACGCTTGTTGTAATTTACGGCGAGCGAAACCTTGTGAGGAACGTCGTATGCTGAGAATGTCAGCTCGGGGTTGTTCAGGTCGAGGGCATAGGTGCGATTCCAGTTGCTCGACGATGAGGTCGAGGGGACGTCGCACACAGCGTAAGAGTGTCCGAAGATGTAGGATGCCATAACCGACAGACCCCACTCAAAGCTCTTTGATACGCTGCCCGAGAGCGAGTATGAGTAGCCGCGAGATGTATTGTCGAGATAATATACGGCCGAATAGTCGGTCGTAGCCGTGCGATATGCGGGTAGAGCCGATGCTTCCGCACCCTTGACGGTGTATATCTTCTCGCCCGTGGGCTCGATGGCCAAATTCTTAAATACGGCATTGTGCAGAGTCTTTGTGTAGAGTGCCTCGGCACGCAAAGTCCAGCCGTTGTTGGATGTGTATGAAACCGCGGCACTTGCCTTCAGGTTCTGAGGATAGCGGAAGTGGCGGTTCATGGCGTTGAGCATGAATTGAGTGTTGGATTGCGAAGTGGGCGAGGGCTTCACCGAGAAGTTAGCTGCCGGCTTTACAATCTGGCCGCCATCGCTTGTGGCCGTCAGGCGCAGACCCTTCTGCTCGACACCAGTATTGGAGTAGTTGTTGACAATCCATACGAATGGAATCTGACCTGTGAATACTCCTACACCTCCATCGATCGTGAGCTGGCCATGATCGTAGTTGCGCATCCACGTAACGCCGATGCGTGGCGAGATGAGCAGTTGTGCACGGGGAACATCGCCGATGCGTATGTTGTGCTCGTGGGCGATTGCTCCGTTGTTGAACTCCTCGTTTGCTGTGGGGGAGTTAAAGATAAGTGGCAGGGTGGCACGCACACCATAAGTAAGGTGCAGGCCTCGGCCCAGAGCCCAACGATCCTGCGCATAAAGATTTAACTCGGCGGCACGGAACTTCGGCCCCCAGGTCGTTGACCCCGTTACGTTGGGATCTGTGTAGTTATATTCGTAGAGCGATGCGAGATCATTCTCAAAGTCGGCTACCGAGTTGTAGGTATATGTACCATAAGAGTTGGCCAGATAACGGTTGTGGATGTCGTAGAACTCATGGTGCATGCCGAGAGTTATGGAGTGTGAACCACGCTCCATGATAAGATCGTCGGTTAGGGTTACTACATTTTGAGTCAGGTCGTTAATGCCAGCGTAGCGGTTGTTTCCAATGTTGATGGCTACACCTCCCGTAGTACCGGCATGGCGGATGATAACACTCGGCAGATCGCCCCCTACATCGGGCTTGCGGCCATCGCCCACGCGTGAGTAACCTATGCGCAGCGAGTTGTGTGTATGATCCGACAGACGTGACTCCAAAGCCAGAGCCAGATAGTGTGCCGTACTGTAGTTGGCATATCCCGAACCGTTGAATGTAAACGAAGAGAGTGAATTACCATACTCTTCGGCTCGAGCATCAAGATATGAATAGCTCGCCGAAAGACGGTTGCGAGAGTTTATATGCCAATCCAGAGTGGCAAGCAATGAGCCTGAGCGCTGTGCAACATTGCGGCGTTCCGTGCCACCACCATCGTAGCCAGTAAGGGCCTTGTAACGATCGGAGATACGCTGCAGCTCCGCACCATCGAGGAGCGCACCATTGTAGCCAAGATAATATGACGATGGAGATGCCTCGTGATTAAACTCTCCACTGAGGAAGAAGAATAGCTTGTTTTTGATGATTGCTCCACCCAGCGTAGCACCATAGATCTGTGTCGATTGATTCTCCAGCTTCTTGCGCTCGGCTACGTTGCGACCTGCCGTTGTGCCGTAGAAATTGTGATCGTTGTAGTATGTGTAGGCGCTGCCCTTGAATTCGTTGGTGCCCGATTTTGTGATGGCGTTGATTGCACCACCGCCAAAACCGCTCATTCTTACGTCGTACGATGCAACGACAACCTCCAGCTGCTCGATAGCATCCAGGGCTATGGGGTTGGCATTCGAGAGGCCTCCATTTGTGCCTGATGACGACAGGCCATACATATCGTTGTTGGCCATGCCGTTGATCATGAATTGGTTATAGCGGTTGGCTACGCCACCGTATGACATTCCGCCACTCTTCGTTGCAACGGCTTGCGGCATAAGACGTACCACATCGTATAGTGAGCGCGATACAGATGGCATCTGCGATATGAGACTTTCGTCGAATTTGCTGGTCATCTGGCTCGACTGCACCTGTTCGGCGGTGACTACTACGGCATCCAGCGTGGTTGATTGTCGGAGCACGACATCTTCCGTGTGCATATCTCCTACGCGGAGCGTTATGCCTTCGCGGCGCACTCTTTCACAACCGACATAACTCACCTCCAGAATATATCCGTCCGATGGGCGAATGCCATGCAGTGAGTAGCGACCTTGCACGTCAGCCACGACAGCATACTCGCTGCCCGTTGTGGGGTGCGACAATATGACGGTTGCGCCGACTAACTTTTCCTGGGATTGATTGGTGACAACACCGCTCAGCGAAGCGGTGGTAATTTGCGCGAAGGCGCTATATATACATAGTAATGCCGTAATCAGGCATATAAGTCTCTTCATTACAGTTTGTTTTGGGGCACCTATCTACGGTGCAAGTTCAACACACGTTACCTTTGTCCACGCAGGCAAAGGCTATCAGATGCAAATATATAAAAAATTTATTATTTTTGCATATTCTTGTAAACATTATGGATGCTATAGCACAATTTTTTATCGATTGGGGATATATCGGTCTCTTTCTTTCGGCTCTGCTGGCCGGCAGTATTCTGCCCTTCAGTTCGGAGCTGGTACTCACCGTATTGGTGCAGATGGGAGCCGATCCGATGCTCTGTCTGATGTCGGCATCGATAGGCAATACGATAGGCGGATTGATATGCTATTGGCTTGGTTATCTGGGTAATATGGAGTGGATTGAGCGTTGGCTCAAGATCGATCACCAGAAGATGCAACGTGTCGAAGGCAAGGTACGCAAATATGGCGCATGGATGGGTGTATTCGGCGTTTTGCCCTGGGTTGGCGATGTGATTATCGTATTGCTTGGCCTGCTGCGATGCAATATATATGTCACCACTATTACAATGTTTGCCGGCAAGTTTGGCCGCTATCTGCTCATGTTGCTTGCCCTGCAGGGCGTAAATTCTCTATTTTAATATATAAGGTATTCTCGGTTTTTCTCATTTTTTACTGATGGAGAGCCTGGTTTGGTGCAGAGTTTGAATATTCTGCCGATGATTAACAGGCAATCTTCTAATTATGAGAAAAATTCTACTTCTATTGCTGGCTGTGACAGCATTTATCGCCAAGAGCGATGCCCAGGTCGTTGGTATTAAGACCAATCTCGTACAGTGGGCAACCGTATCACCCAATCTGGGTGTGGAGATAGGCTTGGGTAAGCAGACAACCCTCGATATCTCGGCAGGATTCAATCCCTTCAAATTCTCTCACGACCGTCAGTGGCGCCACTGGATGGTGCAGCCCGAATTCCGCTGGTGGACATGCGAACGATTCAATGGTCACTTCCTCGGAGCGCATCTGCTGGGTGGAGGTTTTAATGTGGGCAATCTCTCGTTCTTTCCCTTTAGTATGTGGGATGGACTGGAGAATAACCGCTACAAAGGCCATGCCCTGGGTGCTGGTCTTACCTACGGTTACGCATGGATGCTGGGCAAGCATTGGAATCTCGAAGCGCAGGTTGGCGTAGGCTATGCCCATGCGTGGTACGACCAGTATAATGGCGAGGGGTATAATACCCTGGTGCGTTCGGATGCGAATAAAAACTATTGGGGCTTGACAAAGCTCGCCATCTCATTTGCCTATCTATTCTAAAATCGTAAACTTATGAAGCAGATTTACAAATATCTTTTTGCCGCAGGCTTTGCATGTTGTGCGGCCACAGGCGCTGTGGCGCAGAGCGTCGTAACGACTAATGGTGTGATGGTGAGCGATATTGCCATCGTGCCGCATGACGATCGCGTGAATGTGGATATGTTGTTCGATATGAGCGATTTGCGTGTGCGGTCCAACTACTCGTTGCAGATCACACCAATACTTACCAATGGCCGTGAGATGGTGCAGTTGCCACCCGTTGTGATTGATGGCCGCCGTCGCTCGATAGTGCATAAGCGCCAGGATAGCGATCTATATGAGAGTATAAAGACTTATGTGCGTCGTCATAATAACAAGGATCAGGTGATGGAGTACGATGCCGACATCCCCATGGAGCAGTGGATGATGGATTCGGAACTGATACTGAAGGAGGAGTGGTGCAGTTGCCACGATATCCCTTTGAGTGAGGAGTTGGTGGCAGTAGCAACGGTTTCGGAGCCTGCCGCAGTACCATCGACGCCCAGTGAGGAGCAGACACTGCCGCAACCGCAACAAAGCGAGAATCTATCACCCCGCATGGCTTATGTTATGCCTGCGGCAAGTAGCGAACAGAGTGTGATGGGCGGCATGGATATCTATTTTGCCGTGAATAAGAGCGATGTAAATGCTTCGTTTATGGATAACGGCGAGGAGATGAAGACGGTGGCAGAGACTCTTTCGCAAGGTGGTGTAAGCAAGATTCATCTTATGGGTTATGCTTCGCCCGAAGGACCCTATGAGTTTAATAAAAAGCTGGCTGCGCGACGTGCCGAGGCGGTGAAGAATTATCTTGCGAGTCACAATTTGAGTAAGGATATTACGGTGATCAGCGATTCGTCGCCAGCTAACTGGGACGAGGTGAAACGTATGTTGGGTGAGACTTTTATCGAGAATTGGCGTGGAATAGTAGCCATCATTGATGATCCTGCGATTGCGCCAGCCGACAAGAACGGTGCTATACGTAAGAAGTATCCCGTTGAGTACGATTTCATGCTTACGACATGGTATCCCAAGTTGCGCGTTACGGAGATTAGTGTTGAGTGTGCACCCAAGCGTCACACCGTTGAGCAGGCGAAGACCCTGATTGAGAGTGCCCCGTCAGAGCTCTCGCTCGAAGATATCTATATGGTGGCACTGACTTATGATAAGGGTAGTAAGGAGTGGAATGAGATTATACTCTTTGCCGTGGAGCGTTTTCCGCTCTCGCCCGAGGCTCGTGTGAATGCTGCCAACGTAGCGATGGCAAATGGTGATTATGATCTTGCAGCGGAGTATCTGCAGGGTGTGCCGGCAAATATGCCACAGGCAATCAATTCGCGCGGAATCCTGGCTATGTCGCAAGGTAATTACGGCGAGGCGATGACGCTATTCCAGCAGGCCGAGCAGGATGGCGTAAGTGAGGCGTCGTACAATATAAGTTTGCTTAAAGAGTTGATTCAGGCACAGTAGCGTGCGAAAAAAGAGACGAGGTCGATTAACCAGTAATCGACCTCGTTTTATTTTGGTGTTTTGGAGTTACTCCCTTACGCAACGTACCTGCATTGCATTTGCTCGGTGCATCTGCTTTGTGGGCTCGTAGCGATTGTTTGTTGCTCGTGTAGTGTTCAGATCAAAGAACATCGATGTTGCATCTGCTGCGCCAGCACCTGCAGTCCAATAGTAACCTGTCCAGGGCATGGGGATATTCTCCAGACCATAGTTGTTGATGTTGGTCAGGATACCTGTTTCAAAACTGCGACGACCTGCACCCGGCATAAAGATCTTGGTGCCGGTAGTGGCATCCACAAGGTGCCAGCCATACATGTTGTTGACATCAGCCGAAGGTGCTGCATCCTCCTCCTCTGCAATGTCGAATGCAGTGAAGACTGCGCCATCGGGTATGCGCCAGCCACGAGGGCAGGGATCGTTTATTGTCTTTGTTGTAGCACTCCACAGTGTGTTGTCGTGAGAGTTGTAGAGCCAGTCGTAGTCGTTCTCTTCCGAGCCCTTGACAAATGACATGGGGTGCTCAACCGTATACTCATATGTGCCTACGCCTTCGGTCTGGCCATCGACGTATTGAATGCGGATGTTTGATCCGTTGCCAGAGTAAATCATCTGGTCAGCATTTGATGTGAAGCGATAATCGACGGGGCGAACGAACGGATCCTTGCGACCCCACTGATAATACAGACCATATGATTTGTATATATCTTTCATCTTTACAGATCCATCGCTGTTGTGGTATGCACCAAGGTTGCGATCCATGAATACGCCAGCCGATGTGGTGATGGCATTTGTCGTGGGATCAGATCCCGTGAGCCACAGGTGCCAGCTCCAGATGATTTTGCCACTCTCGTCGTACGCAGCAACTACGGCATTGCCGTCAGGAATGATAGCGGCACTCTGCTTGTCGTCGTCTTTGCTATGGCCTACGTAGAAGGTGAACGTATTGCTCTGCTTGTCAAACGAGTAGAAGTTAATCAAATTGGTTTCGCTCTGCCACAGAATATCCACATGGTCAGGATAGATGCGCTCGTCTGACTCGCCCTTGTGCGTTACGTCGATGTTGTAACGGGTGTTGGGCTGTGTGATGACATATGAGTTTGAATAAACATCGCTAAGGTCAATCTCCTGATTGAGTAGTGAGAGGTATGACGAGGCGTGTACCGCCGTGCTGGCCGCAGTGTAGCCAGTCAGCGAGAGAGTACCATTTTCAACAACTTTATTGCTATCGGAAGTGTACTCCGACGGAGCTTTGATAGTGATGGTCCATGCCTTGAGGTCAACATCCTTAACCTCCCATCCCTTCGGAGTTGAACTAACCACTACGCTGGTGATGTTGCGAGCCTTGAAGGGTATGACGATGGTCTGGCCAAACTCGGTGACGATCTGGCCGGGGAGCTCAAACTCAAAGTCGTACACCTCGTTTGTTGTGCATGATGAAAACGCTGAGGTGCAGAGCACTACGCCAATTATAAATGATAATATGCCTCGAAAAAGAGTCTTCATATATTGATGTTTTCTAAAAGACGGTTAAAAATATCTGCAAATATACCAAAAACCTGCGATATAGAGCAACGATTATTCAATTATTTCACGCGCGCGCATTAAATCGCACTATCTTGTAAACGCTTTCGCCTCTTTTTTTATTGCGCTTTGTTGATGAAAAGTCGCCCTTAAACAAAAAAAACCTATCGCACCGCTCGGTGGATAGGTTTTTATCGGGTGTCGAAAAACGACTACTTCTTCTCAATCTTTGAGATGGTGTCGCGCATCTGCGTGTCGGCCATAATGTTCTTCATCTTGTAGTAGTCCATAATACCCAGATTACCGTTGCGGAACGCCTCGGCCATAGCCAGCGGCACCTCGGCCTCAGCAAGGATAACCTTTGCGCGCGCCTCCTGAGCCTTAGCCAGGTTCTCCTGCTCCAGCGCAACAGCCATAGCACGACGCTCCTCGGCCTTGGCCTGTGCAATGTTCTTGTCGGCATCGGCCTGATCCATCTGCAGCTGTGCGCCGATGTTCTTACCTACGTCAATATCAGCAATATCAATCGAAAGAATCTCAAATGCAGTACCTGCATCCAAGCCCTTCTCCAACACTACGCGTGAGATAGAATCAGGGTTCTCCAGCACCACCTTGTGTGACACAGCCGAACCGATTGACGACACGATACCCTCGCCGACACGAGCCAGCACAGTCTCCTCGCCGGCACCGCCCACCAGCTGTTTGATGTTGGCACGAACAGTTACACGAGCCTTGGCGATAAGCTGGATACCATCCTTGGCAACGGCAGCTACGGGAGGAGTGTTGATAACTTTCGGATTTACAGACATCTGCACAGCCTCAAACACGTCACGGCCAGCCAGGTCGATAGCTGTAGCCATCTGGAAGTTGAGATTGATATTTGCCTTCTGTGCCGACACCAAAGCATGCACAACGTTGGTTACGTTACCACCAGCCAGATAGTGAGCCTCCAACTCGTTGGGGTCGAGCTGCAAACCTGCCTTCGTACCCTCGATCATTGACGATACGATAACTGCGGGCGGCACTCTGCGCCAACGCATAAGGAAAAGCTGCAGAAGGTTGATCTTTACGCCCGAAACCAGAGCCGAGAACCACAGGCCTACGGGAATAAAGTAGAATATAATCCAAATAGCAATGAAGGACAACAGACCCACGATGGCCGCAAATCCAATCTGAAATTCATCCATAGTGATATAGTTTTAAGGTTTTATTCTATTTTGGTAATTAAGTAAATATGCGATTCGGTGACGAATCCTAAATGCCTTTTACGATGATGGTGAAGTTCTCAAAACCTATGACTGTCACCTCCGTACGCTGGTCGATGTATGCCTCGGCCGATTTAGCCTCATACTCCTTGCCACCAATCAGCACCTTACCCATAGGCGAAAGGCGCGAAATGGTTACGCCACAGTCGCCGATTTTCACCTCCTCGGCAGGAGTCTGCATGCTCTGTCCCTCAACCTTATTTTTCAGGGCAAAGCGCTGCCACGTCTTGGCGCGAAGCGAGATGATTGTTGCAATAAGCGATAGCAGGAGAATGATACCAAGCGTGATAAATCCACCCACCATGCCAATGCGCACAAAGGCGAAATATGTTGCTGCTGCATAACTTGCCAGCGAAAGGATTACACCCAGTGCTGCACCGGGAAGGAACACCAGCTCGGCAACAAGGAAAAACAATCCCAACAAAACAAGGGAAATAACCATGCCCATATTATTTCGTTTTAATTATTACTCTTCTTCTTCGGCCTCGGGACGAATCTCTTCTACGTTAACGTTCAGTGAGTTGTCCGACTTTGTGATTGCCTGGGCTACACGCTCGGCCATGGCTCGGCTGGCAAACATGCCCACAGCAAAACTATCCTCCGCCAGACGCGAGAGCTGGCAATCGATGGCCATTGTCTCAATTATCGAACGAACATCATCGCTCAATGCGCCGCCGCTGATCATCAGTCGGAACGATACACCTTCACCAACCTCCGAGAGGTTGGTCTTAAAGCCGTCGCACCACTCTACAATCTGCGGATTGCGGAATCCCTTCTTCTTCATGATCTCGACAGCCTTCTCGGCCTCGGCACGTGAACGGAATCCACCTCCATAGTAGCTGAATCGGCCATCTTCCAAAGTCTCAACACACAGGGGCGAAGCGTTGCGGAAGATCGATACCTGCTGCTTGTACTTATATGTTCCGAGCAGGATGCGGTATATTGTACCATATTCATAAACTACACACTCGGGTATAGGGTTGGCAGTAGTGTAGGGGCTGCGCTGCGTAAATTCGATGGCTGCATAGTCAACAAACGAACGACGCTCAATGTCGAGTGCGGGTATGCGATAGTCGATCTGGCGCACGGCACGCGATGCGTTTGACAGCGAGTCGATGGATGAGCGCAGATTGAGCAGCTTTGCCACATAGGTCTCGTAGTTCAACACGATGTGCTTCTGCAGACGGTAGTCGGCCAGAGTCTCCGATGCGCAGTGGTCAATCGACGAGAGTTTCTCCTCACGAGCCTCTATCATCAGGGTTTCGCTTAGGTCGAGTATGTCGTCGCGCTCCTCTTTTTCGAAGAAGTAGGAGTAGACATAGCTCTTCTGGTCGTAAATCTCGGTCCACATCTCAGCCAGCTGACGCTCCAGGTCGGCGTTTTCGTCCATTACTTTCGCCATCTGACCATATATCTCCTCGGCTTCAGCCTCGGTACGAGCCAGGACATACTTGTCGTGCATCTGCTTTATTTTTTCGTGGTTGCTGACGTATGTCTGTGCGTGCTTGTAGGCCGTAGCCTCTTTAGCATTGGCTGCCATGAGAGCCGTGTAGTCATCGGGATCGATACTCTTGCGGAAATAGGCATTGGTAAATATTGAGCCTGATGTCTTCTCCGTAGCTCCGCCTATATTGCCCATTGACGCAAGCAGGTGCTCCTGCTCAATGGCGTTGATGCGATCCACAAGTTTGATCATCTGCGAACGCATGGCATAGACGGCATTCTCCGTGTCAGAGAGTATTACCGATAGCGAATCAGTACGCATCTGCGCAAGCGAATCGCGCTCCTCGGCATTTCGGCTCATCGCTGATCTTATGTCGCGTATGGCACTCATCAGCGAGTCGCTCTTCTGACGCATACGTGCATCGCTACGCAACAGGTCGAGGTACTCCGTATTGTGTTCAAGTTCAGGTATTCGCACCGTCACATCCTGCTGTGCCCATGCTGTTGAGAGGCTCAAGGCAGAAAGTAGGGCGGTCACGATAAGTTTATGTCGTAAAATCATCTCCACCAACGAATAAAGAAAAGTTGTATCAATCCAAATATCTCAAGACGGCCGAAAAGCATCAGCGCCGTCAGGTTAAATTTCATCACCGCGGGCATGAACGAATAGTTATCCATCGTACCCACCTCACCAAAGCCGGGACCTACGTTGCTCACACAGGCAATCGACGACGAGAAACCCGTCATAATGTCGGCGCCGAGCATAGTGTTGATAAAAGCACCAGCCAGAATAAGCAGCATATATGCAACGATATAGACCATCACACCGTTCAACATCTCCTTGTCCTGCGGGATGCCGTCCACCTTGGTGCGGATGATGGCATTGGGGTGCTGTTGTGAACGCAGACGGTTGCGCAACATCTTGATTGCCAGCCAAAGACGATCCATCTTAAGACCTCCAGATGTAGAGCCTGCACAGGCACATACGATCGAGCAGAAGATCAGGATCAGAATGGCAAATGAAGTCCATGTATTGCAGTCGGCGGTGGCAAATCCCGTTGTAGTAATAAGCGAAACGGTGTGGAACAGTGCGCTGCGCAGTGAGCTCCACAGCGACGGATATACATCTGCAGCCCATATGCTGATGCCGATCAGAAGCGACGATACGGCAATCACCGAGAAGTAGGTGCGAGTGATTTCGGAGCGGAAAATATTGTTTTTCTTGCGTGTTAGCGTAGCGAAGATCAGACCGAAATGGATACCTGCAATAGCCATTATGACAACGAGAACCATCTCAATGAGAGGAGAGTTAAACCATCCGATGCTGAGGTTTTTGGTGCTGAAACCGCACGTTCCGCAGGCCGACATGGCGTGGCACAGTGAGTCGAACCAGTTCATGCCGCACATCTTCAGAATGAGAGTCGACACAATGGTAAGGCCGATATACACCGAGAGGATAATGCGTACAACGGTAGGGGTGCGGTAGAGGTTGAAATTATCCTTTGCCAGCGACGAGAGCTCGAAGTGCGAAAGCATCATCTTGCTCTTGCCGATCGATGGCAGAATCACAAGGGCGAACATCACGACTCCGATACCTCCGATCCAACTCGTTGACATACGCCAGAATAGCAGGCCGCGAGGTAGTGCTTCGATGTCGTTGAGAATTGAGGCTCCCGTGGTGGTAAAGCCCGATACACTCTCGAACCATGCGTTGATGGGGGTGAACTCGCCGCCCCACATTAGGTAGGGGAACATACCCACGATACTGGCCACAACCCATGCACCGACGACGATACAGTAGGCCTCTTTCTGCGATATGCGATCCGTGCGTGGTACGAAAATCAGCGGGAAGCAACCCATCAGCAGGGTAAGCAGCGAGGACATAACCAGAGGTGTATATGCCGAATCGACACCGCTCAGGTACGATATACCGGCCGACGCCAGCATAAATGCCGCCAGAACCAGCAGCACCATGCCTATATACCTTATGACCACACTATATCGCATCTCTTGACAGCGGGATTATTTGGGAGAAATCTTTGTGTTTGTTGTGACCGATTCTATCTTGTCGCGCAACTCGGCCAACTCGTCGCGGCACTCTGCCTTGATACTGAATGGCAGTCGGTAGCGCATCCAGTCGCCAAGATTCTTGTTCATCTCCACAATGGGGTTGAGGGCGTAGATGCGGATGAAGTAGTAGAACATCAGCAGGATGACAATCATCACTACCAACGAGATAAACACCGGAGTTACTGCTCGATAGGCGTTACGACTGAGGCGCTCGGCTCGCGGTGAGAGAGAGCTTTGCGCATATGTCAGCACCTGCAGAATCTGACCACTTGCCACGTTGTAAGCAGGAAGATACTCCGTATTGTACCACTCGCTGCCGTTGAATGCGGGCGCGAGTGCGAAAAACTCTTCGGCCATATAGCTTTGCTCCACACGATGACTTGAGCGCAACTCCTCAACGAGTGAGGCCAGTCGCTGTGCATACATATCGAGTGAATCGAAGAATGGTGCCGCTGCAGATGATGTCTCCTGACGTGCGTCGGCTATCTTGGCGATGAATGCCTCGCTGCGCACACGGCACGAGTCGGCATAGGTCGTATCGCGCAGTACGGCGTAGTGTATAACGGCGCGATCGTTGGCGCGTATGGCATCCAGCATATTCTCCGACAGAGTGATACTCTTTCGGTTGCTGCTCAAGATGGAGTCTATATCCTGGCTCATGTGGTTAAGCTCAAAAAGCGAAACCAAACCCGAGAAAAACAGAAGCACGACAATGCTCAGAAAACCTATGGTTACTCTTTTGCGAATACCGGTCATAACAAAATAGTTAATGCTAATTATGCAAATATAGCAATATTTTTTTATCAGAGCGATTTTTTCCTACGGAAAACATGTTTTACTCCAAAATCTCGGCCATCACGTCGTGATCATCGCCAATGGCGGTGAGTTTTACACGGCATATGCGGTTGATCACATCGCGGCGGTAGGGCGCCTTGACGCGGATGTAGTTGCCCGTGTATCCATACATCATGCCGCCTCGCATAGTGCTCTCGAACAATACCTCAGCTTCACTGCCGACAGCCTTTGAGCAGAAGTCGTAATGCAACTCGTCGCACAACTCCTCCAGACGAGCAACACGTTGTGTTGAGATGTACGATGGCACCTTGTCGGGCATATCGACAGCCGGCGTACCGGGACGCTCCGAGAAGGGAAAGATATGCAGGAATGCCGGACGAAGGCGTGAAAGCAGATCATACGTCTCTTGAAAATATTGCTCCGTTTCACCAGGGAAGCCCGTGATTACATCGATGCCAATAAAAGCGTCGGGCATAAGCGAACGGATCTTTTCGATGCGGTCGGCAAAGCGTGATGATGTGTAGCGGCGACGCATCAGTCCGAGGATGTGATCCGAGCCGCTCTGGAGCGGAATATGGAAGTGATGCTGGAATTTAGGTGACGCGGCGCAAAACTCTATTATTTCGTCAGTTATGAGGTTGGGCTCTATTGACGAAATACGATAGCGCTCGATGCCCTCCACCTGGTTCAACGCACGCAGCAGGTCGATGAATTTCTCTCCCGTTGTGCGACCGAAATCGCCTGTGTTGATACCCGTAATTACTATCTCTTTCAGTCCTGTTGCAGCCACCTTTTGGGCCTCGGCTACGATGTCGGCAATAGGGATGTTGCGGCTTGAACCGCGGGCATAGTGGATTGTGCAGTAGGCGCACTTATAGTCGCAACCATCCTGAACCTTTAGGAATGAGCGTGAACGGTCGCCCGAGGAGAAGGCTGAAAAGAAGCGTGTAATCTCCTCGCAGTCGCAGCTATAGACTTCAGCCTGACCACGCTGGCCAAGTTCAACAACTCGTTTATATAAATCTCCTTTATCGTTGTTGCCCAATACTATATCTACACCGTCGATTGCGGCTATCTCATATGGCTTGAGCTGTGCGTAGCATCCCGTTACGGCGATTATAGCCTGCGGGTTGCGACGATGCAGCTTGCGTATTATGTTACGACATTTCTTGTCGGCATGCTCCGTTACGGAGCAGCTGTTGATGACACATATATCGGCCTGGTCGTTTACTCCCACGCGCTCGAATCCGCCCTCCTCGAATTGGCGGGCGATGGTGGAACTCTCCGAGAAATTGAGCTTACAACCCAGTGTGTGAAAACTAACTCGACGCTTCATAAATCGTAAAAAATGATCTTTTTTGTAGTGCGAAGTTACGAAAACTTGTCGGAATCGGAAAAAAGTTTTGACGCAATCCGATAATTAAAGTAAATTTGTGCGCGTTTTATTGTGCAAGATGGATTTTTTTATTGACATATTTGAGTACCGTTACCTGATGAATGCACTGCTGGCAGCCATTTTTGCCGGCATATTGTGCGGCATTGTGGGAACATATGTCGTGGCGCGACGTATGGTTTTTCTCTGTGGCGGTATTACGCATGCATCGTTTGGCGGTCTGGGCATAGCTCTTTGGGCTGGAGTGAATCCCATTGGCGGTGCTATGGTGTTTGCCATTCTGTCGGCTATGGGTATCGAGTGGGCGAGTGACCGCGGTAAGATACGCGAAGATTCGGCTATAGGCATTATGTGGGGCGTAGGTATGGCTGTCGGAGCGTTGTTTATGAGCCTTACGCCCGGTTATACGTCGGGCGATCTGGCAAGTTATATGTTCGGAAGTATCGTGACCGTCACCTCGGCAGATGTCGTTATGCTCGGTCTGTTTACGCTTCTGTGCGTTGTGGGATGTGCCCTCTGGTGGCGTCAGGTGATGTATCTGGCCTTCGATCGCGATTTTGCGGCAAGTCAGGGCATAGCCACCCGCCTGAGTTCGTATGTGTTGATGGCGATCGTTGCCATAACCATCGTACTGGCTATCCGTATCATGGGTATTGTGCTGCTGCTCTCGCTCTTTACCATGCCCGTCGTTGCTGCCAACACGCTGACCAAATCATATGCTAAAATAACGCTGTGGGCATCGCTTATTGCCACCTTTGGCACGGTTATGGGCCTTATGGTGAGCTATTATTGGGAGATTCCTCCTGCGGCATGCATAATATTTATCCTTTCATTGGTGCTTATTGTTGTAAAACTGCTATCTTTGCGAAGCAAAAAAGTATAGATGCGACTGAAAACGATACATAAGTTAGTCCTCAAATCATATCTCGGACCGCTCATCATGACCTTCTTCATCATTACGTTTGTATTGATGATGAACTTCCTGTGGCGTTATATCGACGAGCTTACGGGTAAGGGTCTGGGCTTTGGCGTGATTATAGAGTTGCTGGTATATGCAACCATCAACCTTATCCCGCTGGGTCTTCCGCTTGCTATGTTGCTTGCGGGTATTATGACGATGGGAAATCTGGGCGAAAACTTTGAGTTGCAGGCGATGAAGTCGGCTGGAGTGTCGCTCATGCGCATATTGAAGCCGCTGATCTGGGTTACATTCTTTATGGCAATAGCCAGCTTCTTCCTGATAAATAACCTTGTGCCGTATGCCAACAAGAAGATGACCTCGATCCTTATCGATATCCGCCGACAAAAGCAGGTGCTGGAGCTCAAGGATGGACTCTTCTTCAATGGTATTGACGATATGAGTATCCGCGTAGCGCATCAGGATCCCGTGACGGGCGAGCTGGACGATGTTCTGATCTATGACAACCGTTCGACGGCCGGAAATATGACTACGACCGTAGCCGAGCGTGGATTTATACGTCTGTCGGACGATAAGCGCTATCTGCTTGTTACGCTGTACAATGGCGACAACTATCAGCATACGCGTAATAATCAGTGGTACACCAATAATACGCAGCGTCACGATAGCTTCGATGTGCAGGATATGTCGATTCCCATGGAGGGTTTTGACTTCCAGCGTACCGACAACAACGAGATGCTCAATGGCTCGCAGACCAAGAACATCATAGAGTTGCAGGCGGCCATCGACTCGCTGGAGGTGGTGGTGGACAACTCTACATCACAATCATATGGCCCTCTGCTGCGCGATAATCTCTTTAATAAGGATATACAGGTTACGCAGTTGCCCGACTCGTTGCGCAAGGACAAGACGGGATATGTGGATATAGCGTTGATGGATACAATTACCAATCTGCCTCTGCGTGATAGAAACATGGTGTGGGCTCGAGCACGTGCTGCGGCGCAGGAGTCGCGAAATGCATTCTCGTTTGATGAGTCGATGACTAAGGATGCGCTGACACAGCTATACAAGAGCAAGAACGATTGGCATCGTAAGCTCTCGCTCCCCATATCGGTTATTATCTTCTTCCTGATTGGAGCCCCGCTTGGAGCCATCATCCGCAAGGGTGGTCTGGGAACGCCTATCGTGATCTCGGTCTTCTTCTTTGTGGTCTATTATATCATCATGCTTACGGGCGAGAAGGCTTCGGTCGAGGGGCAGTGGAGTGCCGTGATGGGTATGTGGATATCCTCCATAGTGCTCTCACCCATAGCCATCTATCTGCTCATCAAGGCGACGAACGACTCGTCGCTGCTCGATACCGATTGGTATTGGATTAAGTACCAGCAATTCAAGGCAAAGATTGAACCCGTTGTAGGCCCCGTGCGCCGATTCATAGCGCAGTCGGCTGCGTGGCGCGTGGTGCAGTCGGCTGTAAACAAAGTGCGTGAACGCAGATTAAAGAAAAAAACAGTGTAATGACAGGAAAAGATTTAAGAATAGTATTTATGGGTACTCCCGAGTTCGCCGTGGCGTCGTTGCGTCGCCTGGTGGATGAGGGGTATAACATTGTGGCTGTGGTTACTACGCCCGATAAACCTGCAGGTCGCGGTCAAAAGTTACACGAGAGCGACGTGAAGGTGGCAGCCAAGGAGCTGGGC
>JAFOXS010000348.1 GCA_017391665.1 Alistipes sp.
CCTGCCTCGGTTGCGATGTAGAACGTGTTTGTCGTGGGCGTACCTGGGTTGGTCGAGGGGGTTGCCACTCCACCAAAGGCATAATTCTTGCCGAGTTGCGACACCATTTCAAGCATCGCATCCTGCAACACCTGACCCGTGATCGCTTGCTTGTTGTTGTTCTTGATTGCATCCTTTATTGACGCAATGAGATTGTCGTAATTAGCCATGTCTATTTGTTTTTATTCGTAATTAGCGCAAAAAATTGATCGGGGAACGGTCAGCGACACATTGGCCATCATGCCTGCACACTCATCGCTGAATCGCTCCGTGAAAGCCTCGAATGTCGAGCTTGCGACCATGATCGGGAACTCCTCCGTGAGCATTGCGAGGATATTCGATAGGGTCATCACTCCAGTGCTTTGAACGAATTGCTGGTTGCCCTTATCCTCGTCGAGCCGATCTACATATACAAGCGTAAAAGCGAAAGTCATGAAATCGCCCTGCATCGAGTGTTGGCCTTGAATGTAGCCGAATACCCCATACTCGGCATCGGCTCGGTCGTTCAGGTCGTAGATGTCATTCGGCACAATCATCTTGACCGTAGGCTGGGCGAGTGCTACACTCTCCATCGCCTGTATCACATCGTAGAGCGTCATTTTATCTCACTTTTTTACCACGCGCACCTCCGAGCCAAAGGCCACATGAAGCCGAGCTGTGAAGGTTTGACCGAATCGCATTGCAGGTGTTCTCGCTCAATTCGGGGTACTTTGCCCGATTGTCGAGCAGGAAACGCTGAAGCTCCGACACATAGAAGTCGGCCTTTGCGCGGTAGTAATCCTGCGTGCGGATGATCTCGCTCTCGGTGGCATTCTCTACGCGCTCATCATTGGTCTTCACGACACCCTTATTCGTGATCTTGTACGAAGTGATCCGAGTAAGCTCGGAGATCGCCTGATAAGCCGTCGCCATTTGGCAATGATCGAGCAACTCCTTGTAATCGCTATTCTGCTCGATCTCGCCACTCTTGCAAAGCTCCTTCAACCGAGCCAACAAGGCCGAGCCGAGCACACCCTTGATGCGAATCTCCTGCGCCTCGCGGATGGCCGACTGAATGTACTTTCCACCGATATTGTCGAAGATGGGCGTTGTGTTCTTCACGAACGCCTCCGAAGTGATAAGGTACTCTGCCATATTACTCTACGATTTCGGTTGCACGATCCAACGAAAAAGGCTTAATCTGCACGCTACCCTTCACGCCAAAGATGGTGTCGAAAGCATCGACAATCATATCCTGCACTGGCTGAATCATCGTGCGGTTGAACAGCTTGAAGCTCGCTTCATACTCCTCGTTATTAAAGCCGAGCGATTCGGTCGGGATGCCAAAGAGGTTGGGGTTTGCATGGAAGGCCGAGAATATCTGCTGTCGGCAATGCGAGGCCAGTGAGTTGTATCGATCAGCGAAGTCGGGTTGCTCCACCTTCTCGATCTTCATGCCTGTCTCCTCGTTGTCATTGAAAAGCATCATGATTCGGCCTGCATTAGCCGATCCGCTGAACTTCTCCTGCACGTTCTTCTCGATCTCTCGCTTCACTTCATCCTTGGGCTGGCCGTTGTTGAATTGGAAAATATACGAGCCGAGAAAGCCGTTCTCGATGCTATTCAGGTGGTAGTCGTCGATGTGTCGCTCAACCTCGCACGCCTTGATTGAGGCGATGTAGCACGGCTCGGGATAGACACCAATGTGCGACGATCTGCGCACCAGCACGGTGTCTGCATTCTGCGTAAAGTCGCGCACGAATCTCGGTCGCTCGGTCACGCGGAAGCGGTATTTGTCCCACTCCTCCGAGTAGAAGAATCGCTCGGCCTCTTTATCCCAGCGCAAGAAGTTGATCGGCATGTGGTACAGCTCGGCCACCTCGCCTGCATTGTTGCGGATGACCTGCAATGCGAAGCCACCAAATACCCA
>JAFOXS010000104.1 GCA_017391665.1 Alistipes sp.
CCCTTGCCGTAGCGCAGATCCACACCAGCACCAAGATGCAGACCCGCTGCGATATGATGCAGATAGGTGGCCGTGCCATTTGCTATAAGGTGGGTGTATCGTGTGCGGAGGTTGCTGGTAGCAGCCTCATAACCCAATCCCCAGAAACGGATAGGCAGCGATGCCACGCCTGCGTCATAGATCAGTCGGCTGTTGCCCTTGCCAAAGAGATGCTCGCCGCCGAGTGCCACACGATAGAATCCGTCGATAGATGCCATTACGGATGCGCTGGCCGAGGATAGGGGGTAGTGTTCGCTGCGGCGATATGTTGCCGAGCCCGAAAGTGTAAGCGCCAGGTTGGTCTCTGCGGTGTAGGCTATGCCTGCGTGGCCACTCAACTGCAGCTTTTCGCTCGAAGCGAGGGGTGTTGACATGCGAGAGGCTATGCGCTGCCACAGGGTAGGCTGTGAGGCGCGATCGAGTGCCCTCTGCACGGCCGTGTAGTCGATATTCTGGGCATACAAACCCTCGACCGATGCCACGCACAGCATCAGCAGAACTACTTTTCGTATGACCGTTTGTCCTATCACTGAATATTATCGGTAAGCCTCGATGAATTCGAAGAACTCATCCTGCTCCTCAGGGGTTAACTCTCCTTTTTTGCAATATATCAATTCGCCCTCCTTGCTCACCACAATCAGCACAAAGCAGTTGTTGCAGTCGCCAAGACCCCACGCACGTGCAAGGTTGCGGTTGTCGTCGGCCAATACGATGGCGTTGTTCTTCTCGGTGCGGCCACGAGCCATAGTGCGGATGATGGCGTTGGGCAGCATAGTATCCTTGAGGTTCAGCACACCAAAGCCGTCGATATTGGGGCCTGTGGCCGTGTGGCGGCGCTCCATCTCGTAGGTGAGATCCTCATTCTGCTTCGGACGGTCGGGGTCGATGTAGAAGAAGATGATGTTCTTCTCGCCGAAGAATGGGAGTTTCATCGGGTTGTTGTGCAGATCCTTCAACTCTATATTCTCCACCTTGTGGGGCAGGGGTTGCATAGGCTGATTCTTCAGATCGTTTTGTGCTGAGGCTGTATAGGCAGTCAGAGCAAATAATAGGATAAGGAGTTGTTTTTTCATAATCATTTTATTTTTACAAATAAATTGCGGTGCAAAAGTACTAAAAATTTTAGATGGCGGTGCGCCGATATGAGCTTTTGACCTACAAATTGCCAAAAGTGAGCAATTTTGCCACATATCGGTCTGTTTGCTGCGGTTTTTGTACTTGTACAAAATCTGTGCAGTTTTGCCTACTTTGTCGGATTGTATTATATTTGCAAAAAATAAAACAAGTAACACATGAAACAAAAGATACTTTTTGTCTGCCTGGGAAACATCTGCCGCTCGCCGGCGGCGCATGCCGTTATGGAGGCTATAGTTGAGCGCGAGGGGCTGCAGTCGGAAATCGAGATCGACTCGGCAGGTACTTATGGTGGCCATGCGGGCGATTTGCCCGATCCGCGTATGCGTGCTGCGGCCAAGCCCCGTGGCTATTCGCTCACGCATCGTGCCCGTCAGTTTCAGGAGGATGATTTCTACGACTTCGATATGATCGTTGTGATGGATGATTCGAATTATCGCAACGTCGAGCGACTCTCGCCCGAGCGCAAGTGTATGTCCAAGGTGCGCCGCTTCGTGGAGTTCTGCAGCAAGCATCCCGATCGAACCTATGTGCCCGACCCTTACTATGAGGGTAGAGAGGGCTTCGAGCTGGTGCTCGACATGCTGGAG
>JAFOXS010000092.1 GCA_017391665.1 Alistipes sp.
CGCACTTTACGCCAAGATGGAGGACAAGATTCCTTTGTTCGAGGGTTTCCTGACCTATGGCGGTATCTCAGTTCGTGAGATTGAGGCGATGACCGTTGGTCTATACGAGACTTTGGACGAAACTATGATTTGCCAGAGCCCCAACTATATCAAGTACCTCGTAGAGGAGCTGGAGAAGCGTGGCGTGCCTATGGTAACCCCTCCGGGCGTATTGGGCGCACACGTCAATGCAATGAAGTTCTGCGAGCATATTCCTCAGGATCAGTACCCTGCAGGCGCTTTGGCTGCAGCATTCTATATCTGCTCAGGTATTCGCGGCATGGAGCGCGGAACCGTATCGAGCGTACGCGACGAGAATGGCAAGGAGATTCCTGCTGACGTAGAGTTGCTGCGTCTGGCTGTTCCCCGCCGTGTGTTCACTCTCTCGCAGATCAACTACGTTATCGACCGTCTGGTATGGCTTTACGACAACCGTCACCTGATTGGTGGTCTGAAGTTTACATACGAGCCTCCCGTATTGCGTTTCTTCATGGGTGGCTTGGAGCCTACAACCAACTGGCCCGCACGCCTTATGGAGAAGTTCCGCCAGGACTTCGGCGACAGTCTGTAATCGACAACATTTTCAATACTCAAAGTCCGTCTCTTGGCGGACTTTTTTTTTACGCAATACGTAGAAATTGTATAACAAGAGGGATTTCAAGGCTTGCGAAGTCTGCGAAACCGCAGTTTACTTGACGTAAATGAGGATTTCAAAGACAAGCATAACGCAGAAATCACCTTATTAGACAATTTCTAACAAAAAAACAGCAGAACCCGAAAGGCTCTGTTGTTGTCATCTGTCGGGATAACAGGATTCGAACGGCGAAGCCGAAGCGAGGATTCCTTTGAAAAAAATATATTTTATCCTCGCAACCTGCATTTAGTGAGCAATGCTCATACAGATGACAACATTGTGGAACAATGATTTTTGTTGTGCTGGGCGGGCAAGTTTACTTGAACAAGGCCAGGCACAACAAAAAAACAGCAGAACCAAAAGTTCTGCTGTTGTCATCTGTCGGGATAACAGGATTCGAACCTGTGACCCCCAACTCCCGAAGCTGGTGCGCTAACCGGACTGCGCTACATCCCGATGATAATTATTATCGAAAAAAGTCGGGATACCAGGATTCGAACCTGGGACCCCCTGCTCCCAAAGCAGGTGCGCTAACCGGACTGCGCTACATCCCGAAAACTAAACCCTCGCGGATTCGTGGGGCAAAGATACACTCTTTTTTCTTCTTCGCAAAGTTTTTATTCACTTTTTTGGCCGAGGGGCAAGCCTATTATTTTGCAGGCGTTATCACCACTTCCGCCACCATCGGTGCATGATCCGACTCCACGGGGGCACTGAGCACTCGATGCTCCACCACCTCTGCAGTCGCGCCACCGCCCGTATACAGAGCCACATAGTCGATCTCACGTTTGGGCTCATTTGCAGGGAATGTGTATGGCGTACCCGACTTCTCGAAGATGTGGAACTTACGACCCAAAGCCATCATCGGGAAACTGTTAGGCAAGGCGTTAAAGTCACCCGCAATAATGGCAGGCTTATCCAGCTGCGACAACTCATCAATTATAATCGCCACCGACGTGATGCGATCCTCCTCATGCAGCGAGAGGTGCGTGCAGCAATAATAGTAATCCTCCAACTCAACGATGAGCAAAGCGCGCGGCTCCGAACGGCATGGCAAGGGCACCTGACGATATGAGATAGGCTTTTCACGCGTAAGCATACCTATACCATACTTACCTCCTCGGTAGTCGATCGTAGGAGCATATGTTGCGTGCATACCGGTGAGTGCTGCCACCTCCGAAAGCATATCGTGGCCGGGATAGCGTGTAGTCATACTGTCCAGCTCCTGCAACGCCACAGCCTCAACCTCTGTATTATTTATTACACCTGCAATACGCTCAACAGAGAGTTCGCCATCTAATCCCACGCAGTTATGCACATTGTAACACATAAGACGTGTATGAATCTGACGTGGACCACAGGATGAGAGAACGCAAAGCGCAAAAAGCGTCAACAAAAAAGAAAAGTGTTTCATAGCATTGGAAATTTTTGTAAAGGTACCAGTTTTCAGCGAAACAACCTAAAAAAAATGGAAATAAAAATCAAAAAAAGTGACAAAAATATTTGGAGATTAGCCGCAGGATGATATATCTTTGTGATATCAAAATGATATTACACAAACAAACCAACTATTAACTAATAACAATTATCTTATGGAAAACAAAAATTTTGAGTACACCGGTTGGAAAATCAACGGTTTTGTAGCATTGTTTGCTATTTTGGTGGCTATCGTAGGTGCTGTACTTTTGATTGTAAAGGGTGCTGAGTCACCCATGCCTCTCGGCCCGATTTTGGTAGTAGGAGGCATTCTTATCCTGCTGCTTGCAATTATCTCTTGCAAGGGTTTTATGCTTCTTGAGCCTAACGAGGCACGCGTGCTGACCTTCTTTGGTAAGTATCGTGGTTCGTTCTACAACACTGGCTTCTACTGGGTTAACTTCCTGATGTCATCAAAGAATATCTCGCTTCGTGCCCGCAACCTCAACGCCGAGCCCATCAAGGTGAATGACAAGTCGGGTAACCCCATTATGATCGGTCTGGTGCTGGTGTGGCGTCTGAAGCGCGACGAGATCTACCGCTCGGTATTTGACATCGACGCTACGGCCGACAGCGCAGGTATGGTTACACAGAGCAGCCGTATGCGCATGTTGGAAAACTTCGTATCGGTTCAGAGCGATGCGGCTCTGCGTCAGGTGGCAGGTCTTTACGCTTATGACGACAATACCGCCGAGGGCGATGCCGTAACTCTGCGTAGCAGCAGCGACGAGATTAACGAGGTATTGGAGAAGCGCCTCTCTGAGCGTTTGGCTATCGCCGGTATTGAGGTTGTGGAGGCTCGCATCAACTACCTTGCATACGCTCCCGAGATTGCTGCCGTTATGTTGCGCCGCCAGCAGGCTGATGCTATCATCTCGGCTCGCGAGAAGATCGTAGAGGGTGCTGTATCGATGGTTAAGATGGCGCTCGACCGCTTGGGCGACGATGGCATTGTAGAGCTGGACGAGGAGCGCAAGGCCGCTATGGTTACCAACCTTCTGGTTGTATTGTGCGCTGACGAGTCGGCACAGCCCGTGGTGAACGCTGGAACTATGCACCATTAATCTTGCGCGATGGCAAAGAAGACGGAAAATAAAAGTTTTGTATTGCGAGTCGATGCCGCCACCATGGATGCGCTGGAGCGTTGGGCCGAGGATGAATTCCGAAGCATCAACGGACAGTTGCAGTGGATCATTGCGGATGCTCTGCGACGCAGTGGCCGTCTAAAAAAGCCAAAGGTGGCAAAGAGCGAGAGCGACACAACATCAAGTGAAGAGTAATGGTAAGCGTTTATGTGATCTTCGCTACTGCGGTAGCAATGTGGATTAACCGATTATAAAAGGCAAAAACTATGGGAGAGTTTAAGAAAACGTGGTTTCAGATAGTGTGGGCGTGCCTACTATTAGTATCAATAGTGATAACCTATATCCAGCGAATGTCCGATGCGCTATGGGTGCATAGCGAGGCCATGCAGATTCTGGATCGCACATTGACGTGGGTGATGTTACCTCTGAGCGTTGTGTTAACCGTGTGTATGTGCATTGGTTATTGGCGACAGAGCGAGCGATTGTTCTGGCGAAAGTGGCGACGCTGGGGAGCATCCCTGGCATTCGGTGCGGCAGCTGCAGCACTGCTGGTTGTACTGGTGCATTTAGCCAAGGGCGAGAAGGCTACAATCGAAGAAGAGGACCGCACCCTCCTCTTGGGAGCCTTTTCAGCAGCGGGTCTTATATGGTACTTTGCGCGATACAAGTTTAGGTCTTGGCGCGGAGATGAGTAGATTATAAGCCGCCCTGCAGAATAAATCTTTGTTCGCAGGGCGGTTTTTCGCAAATTATTCGTAACTTTAAGAAATCGTATATAATTATGGCAGAATATAGAATGAGAAATATTATCACCAGCGTGATTCTGTTGCTACTCGGCGTAAGCAATGCCGCTGCAGCAATATTGGAGTGGTACGATTCGAAGGGCATGCTCATTTTCAACGGCGTATGCGTTGTCGTGCTTGTAGTAGCCGTCATGCATAAGGTCTTCTCGATGGAGGCTCGCAAGATGTGGCGCATACTGGCATTCCTTCTCAGCTCGCTGGGTGTACTCGCGGTATTTTGCTCACAATTCCTGGCAAGCGACATTGAACCATGGTTGATGACTACCCTGCTTGCCGTGGGTGCTGTTTTATTACTTTTGGGAGGAGTCAGCATGGTGCGCTGGCGCCGTTACAGCTTCGAGCGCAAGGAGCAACTGCAGAAGGATCGCAATAAATAGATTAAAACCACTCAACTATGGGATTTCGATTAATTAGAATTGGCAACAAGGTCAGCGTAGGCGAGGTGAGCCGATTCTCATTTCGTCACACAACACGCAGTTCGAGCATTATCTTCTACGTAGTTGCTCTGTTTGCCGTCTTGGTTGTCGTAAAGTGCCTTGGCTACGATGTACCCGACTGGTTGACGATTGTTGTTTCAACGTTAATCGCCTTCTGCGTCGGCCTGGCTGACAAGCAGTTACCACACCGTCGCTGGCGAACTCTCTCCATACTGCTTCTATTGATGGCGGCCACATTTTTGGGCTTCGGCATATATCGAATTGCCATAAAGCAACTACCCATGGGCAATGATGCATGGATTTTGGGAATCATGCTCATCATCTCGCTTGGTTACGGTATCTATGTTTTTTGGCGATTGCATCGCCAAGTGTTATGGTATAGGGATCTTCGCCTGCAGCGTGAGCTCAGAGCCCGTCGCAGACGTAAAACTGAATATTAGCATATGACAAAGATTGTAGTTTTTACGGGCGCTGGAGTGAGTGCCGACAGTGGTCTTTCAACATTTCGCGATGCCGACGGCCTGTGGGCAAATTATCGTATTGAGGATGTCTGCACACCCGAAGCTCTGGCTCGCAACCGCTCGCTCGTCATTGAGTTTTACAACAAACGCCGCAAGGAGTTGCTCTCTACAAAGCCCAACCCTGCACACTATGCCATAGCCGAATTGGAGAAGCATTTCGACGTGCAGGTTGTAACGCAGAACGTGGATGATCTGCACGAGAGAGCAGGCTCAACGCGTGTAACACATCTGCACGGAGAGTTGATGAAGTTGCGAAGCGAGCGCAACACAGACCTTATAGTACCTATATCTGGATGGGAGCAGACTCTTGATGCCCGCGCCGAGGATGGAGCACTGTTGCGTCCGCACATTGTATTCTTCGGCGAATCGGTACCTATGTTCGACGCTGCGACAAAGATTGCCGCCGAAGCTGATTTGATGATTGTCGTGGGTACATCACTGGCCGTATATCCTGCAGCCATGCTCGTGCGCTACGCAAAGGCCGGAGTACCGATCTATGTGGTTGATCCCGGCACGCCCGACACGTCAATGATCCGTAATCCCCTGACACACATCAAAGCCCGCGCCGCAATCGGCATGCCGGAGCTGGCAGAGAAGTTGATAAGCGAAAAATAAAAAAGGTTGCCCGTGTGGCAACCTTTTTTCTTGCGTACTATCTTGCTATTCGCCAAAAGCGATCTTCATAAATAGAGCCGTAGCGCCCTGATTCTTCACTGTATAGTCCTTGGCCGTAGCGCTCACCTTAGCCAGATGATCGGCATCATCACAAAGCGGAGCAAACCACGCGGCCAGTTCCTCGGGCGACTCGACCTTAGTGGCAGCACCCAGAGCAACCATATCGCGAGCCTCCTTAAACTTCTCATACTTAGGGCCAAAGGCTATGGGCAGACCGAAGGTCGCAGCCTCCAGGGTATTGTGGATACCAACACCAAAGCCACCACCGATATACGACCACGAAGCATAACCGTAGACTGACGATAGGATGCCGATAGTATCGAGCACCAGCACCTGCGTAGCCGAGAAATCGGTCTGCGCATCGCACTGCGTGTAACGCTTTGCACCACCGTGCACAGACTGCAGGATTCTATTGATGCGGCCCTGCTCCATCTCGTGGGGAGCGATAACAAAACGAATCGCCGGATTGGCATTAATCAGCGGCAGAAGAATCTCCTCATCGGGGCCCCATGTCGATCCCGCCACAAAGAGCGGAGCATCGCCCTTAAACCTTGCCACCATATCCACGGGCTTTGCCGCCTTGGCAATGGCCGCCACACGATCGAAGCGGGTGTCGCCGGCAACGGTCACATTATCGAAGCCTATGCGATTAAGCAGTTCGCGCGACTCCTCGTTCTGCACAAACATCTGATCGAAGGCATCCAACGCCTTGCGCCACATGGTGCCATAGCTGCGGAAGAAGATAGAATCACGACGGAAGATAGCCGACACCAGATATGAGCGTATGCCTCGTCGCTTGAGCTCCGTCAGATAGTTAAGCCAAAACTCATACTTGACAAAGATGGCCAGCTCGGGATGAGCAATATCCAGGAATCGTTTTACATTCGATGGAGTATCGACGGGCAGATAGAAGATATAATCGGCACCAGCATAATTCTTACGGATCTCGTAACCCGACGGAGAGAAGAATGTCAGCAGAATCTTCAGTTCGGGATGTGCGGCGCGTATCTCCTCCAGGATGGGACGTCCCTGCTCGAACTCGCCGAGCGATGCTACATGCATCCACACCACACGATCCTCGGCCGAGATAGCCTTTGCCATACGGTCAAAGATTTCCTTACGACCCTGCGTAAACTGCTTGGCCTTAATGCTCCACGGCGAGGCAAGAGCCACCAGACGGGCATACAAGGCAACACATATATTGTATAAAAACATATTTTGATTGCTATTTTATCGCAAAGTTAGGCTTTTTTCTTGAAAAGTATCACACTTACCAGCCGAATTCGGCAATATTGCGAATAAAGCGGACGTCGCAACTCTCGTCAGGAAACACATCCACGGCCAAAAGGTCGAACTCCACCTCCCCCACCACGCGGCGCTGCGCGAGGTAAGCCGAGGCGGCACGGTGCATGGCGGCAATCTTTTGACGGGTGATGGTGGCCTCCGGCGAGAGCATAGCACCTGCACGACGTGTCTTCACCTCGACAAGGTGAGTCACGCCATCCCTCTGGGCTACAATATCAATCTCGTAGCGTCCACAGCGCCAATTGCGCGCGGCAATAAGAAAACCCTCTCCGCGCAGATACTCCACCGCGATGTCTTCACCACGACGGCCTGTCTGAATTGTGCTAACCATAAAAAAAGAGAGTAATCCACACACGGCAGATTACTCTAAAAGCCTTAATTATAACAAGAATGAAAGGTCGTCACCAGCCTTAACCTCGAAGGTCTCGACACCCTTCTTGAAGATTCGCATCGGACGGGGGCCAATGAGCTCCATCACGCCATCGTGAAGGTGCAGCATACAACCCTCGCGCAAACCAACCACCCAGCGGCGGGGATTAGCCTCGATATACTCCTCGATACGCTGCTCGCGGGTCTCACCTGCGTGACCCTCGGGATTGGCATCCAGGTAGTGCGGGTTAATCTGGAACTTAACGGCACCGATAGCCTTGAACGACTCGGGCTGCACGATGGGCATATCGTTGGTTGTGCAGATGGTAGGACACGACACGTTGCTGCCAGCCGACCAACCTACGTAGGGAGTACCCTCCTTGATCTTTCGCAGAATGGCAGTCATCAGACCCTGCTCCTGCATCTTCTTGGCAAGGGCAAACGTGTTACCGCCACCCACGCAGATAGCCTGCGCCTCGCGGATCATGCGACGCGGATTCTTCGAACGGTGGATAGAGCGTACCTTGATGCCTATCTCGTTGAAACGAGCCTGCACCTTGGCCTCATAGGCTGCATATGAAAATGTTACGGCTGCATAGGGGATAAATACCACCTCGCTGACGCCCTGTAAAAACGATGCTATATTCTGAATCGGGTACTGCAGATACTGCTCACCGGCATTTGTTGAGTTGGAGATTAGCAATAAGTTCATAATCTTTTGGTTTATAGTACATTAAACATGGTCAAAATATGCTCTGAAATAAAATATTTCACTTCACATGCCAAAATTAATAAAAAAAGTGTTACATTTGCGCAGAAATACACTGAAAAGATTGAAACCAATCGATAATAAAATTGTTAAACTAAAAATTTAAAGTTATGTCAGAAGTTCAGTCAAAGGTTGTCGAGATCATCGTAGACAAGTTGGGCGTTAAGGCTGAGGAGGTTGTACCCGAAGCAAGTTTCACTGCTCACCTCGGTGCAGATTCTTTGGATTCAGTTGAGCTCATCATGGAGTTCGAGAAGGCGTTCGATATCCAGATTCCCGACGAGGATGCTGAGAAGATCACAACCGTTGGTGCTGCTATCGAGTACGTTGAGGCACACACAAAATAATTAAAAAATCATATAATTTCGCAGCACGTTAGAGTTATGGCGGGCAGAAGAGTTGTAGTTACAGGTATTGGTACTATCAATCCCTTGGGACACTCCATTGAGGAGTATTTCGCTAACCTCGAAAAAGGCGTTAGCGCAGCTACCGAAATCACTCTGTTTGATGCCTCTAAATTCCGCTCACGCATTGCCTGCGAAGTAAAAGATTACGACTGGAGCCGCTATTTCGACCGTAAAGAGGTTCGTAAATATGACCGCTTTGCACAGTGGGCTATGATCTCAGCCGACGAGGCTTTGAGAGATGCCGGTGTAGTGGACAACGACACCATCGACAAAGAGCGAGTAGGTGTAGTTTGGGGCTCTGGTACAGGTGGAACAACAACGTTCTACGAAGAGAGTAAGGGCTATATCGAGGGGAACTATACCCCTCGATTTAGTCCATTTTTTGTTCCTCGCATGGTAGTAGATCTAGCCGCTGGCTTTATCTCTATCAAATATGGCTTCATGGGCCCGAATTATTCTACGGTTTCGGCCTGCGCCTCATCAAACCATGCCATGATCGACGCCCTCAACCTCATCCGCTGGGGCAAGGCAGATATGATCGTAACGGGTGGTTCGGAGGCCTCGATCAATGATCCCGGCGTGGGTAGTTTCTGCGGCATGCAGGCACTGTCAACCTACAACGACGACCCCGCACATGCCTCACGTCCTTTCGACAAGGATCGTAACGGCTTTGTAATTGGCGAGGGTGGCGGCGCCTTGATCTTCGAGGAGCTGGAGCATGCACAGAAGCGTGGAGCAAAGATTTATTGCGAAGTTGTCGGAGGCGGCATGTCGGCCGATGCATATCACATGACGGCTCCCCATCCCGAGGGAAAAGGGGCCATGATGGCGATGCGCGAGGCTCTGCGCGACGCAGAGCTGGAGCCTGAAGATATTGATTATATCAACGCACACGGCACTTCCACAAACCTTGGCGACGTTGCCGAGATCAAGGCTATACAGAGCCTCTTCGGTGAGCACGCCTATACGATGAATATATCTTCGACCAAATCGATGACGGGTCACCTGCTGGGCGGCACGGCTGCCATAGAGGCATTAGCCTGTGTGATGGCCATTTCGCGTGGCGTGATACCCCCCACTATCAATGTGGAGAACGTCGATCCTGAGATAGATCCCAAGCTCAACCTTACACTCAACAAAGCCGCGTATCGTGAGGTACGCTGTGCATTGAGCAACACGTTCGGTTTTGGCGGTCATAACTCGTCGATTATATTCCGTAAAATGTAACTACGCTCCGCCGTGGCGGAGTCACCAATGAAGAGGCTGTCGGACACAAGTGTGTGACAGCCATTATGTTATTATAAATCAGTAAAAACTTACTACATTGATAGATTTTCTTCTTCGTCCATGGCGCCGCAACTTCGGCGAGGACAAGATGTTTTACCGTGCCATTGACGATATGTTCGGCTTCATACCGCACAATATCGAGTTATACAAACTGGCACTGATTCACAAATCGGCATCCATCACTCTAAACAACGGCCAGCATATCAACAATGAGCGACTGGAGTTTTTGGGTGATGCTGTGATTGAGACCGTTACATCGGACTATCTCTTCATTGAGCATCCCGACAAGAATGAGGGTTTTCTCACGCAGATGCGCTCGAAGATCGTATCACGCCAATCGCTAAACGCCGTAGCTAAACGCATTGGACTGGATGCCCATGTAATCACCAACTCAACCAACAACTCATCACAGAAGCACATCTATGGCGACGCCTTTGAAGCCATGATGGGTGCGATATATCTTGACCAGGGTTATGATTTTGTAAATCGCCTGCTTATCAACAAGATATTCGTCGATTACCTCAAACCCGACAAATTGGTCGAGGCCGAGACCGATTTCAAGAGCCGACTCATTGAGTGGTGTCAGAAGAATCACCATACGATCAACTTCACCACCATGCACGACAAGACCTACTCGGCATCACACCCGTTCTTCTACTCGAAGGTGCTTATCGACGGCATTGAGGTTGGATATGGCGCCGGCGAATCGAAGAAAGAGGCCGAGCAGCGCGCAGCATTCTCCGTATCGCAGGGTTTCAATGATACGGATTGCAACAAGTTGATGGATAAGCTGGACAACATTGAGGGTAACACCCCCAAGAGCGAGCCGAAGCCTCAAAAGTCTCCCAAGCCAAAGCAAAACGCCCCCGCACCCAAGCAGGAGAATGAGTCTGCGCCGGAGGTAAAAGAGGAGAAGATTCAGGAAAAAGAAGAGAAGCCTCAGGAAAATAAACCCAAGCGTGCACCTCGCACAAGAAAGCCCAAGGCAGAGAAAGATACAAAGCCTACTACGGAAGCTACGGAGGATAAGGTTACGGTAGAACCTACCGCCCCCGCTGAGGAGAGTTCGAAGGTTGAGGAAACGGCAAATAGTGATGAGGCTGCGAAAGCAAAGAAGCCTCGCACGCGACGTCGTCGCAACCCCGCTAGGAAGACAGCGGCTGAAACGGAAAACACAGCAACAAACCCCGCTATAGAGGAGTAACCAACGATGAAGAATCTGCACGATAGATTACGCTCGCGTGGCGCAGGTGCGCTCACCGATGAGGAGTTACTGGCACTACTTATAGAGTCCGATGATGACAATCGAGACCCCAAAAGTATTGCCAGCAAACTGCTACATTCGTGCGGTTCATTGGCACAGATAGCCCACACCGACTTAAGCCGCCTAAGGATGTCCGAGGGGCTGGGGCTTCGTCGTGCTGAGCGACTGGCACTTGCAGCCGAGTATGGGCGAAGAGTAGCACGCTCCACATCGCGCGATGTAGAGTGCATCACCAGCGATGGCGACGTAGCAAGAGTCATGCGCCCCATCTTCGAGGGTATGAACCACGAAGAGTGCTGGGTATTATACCTCACATCATCGAACAGACTGCTTGAGCGTCAGCGCGTAAGCCAGGGTGGCGTACAGGCAACGGTTGTGGATCATCGCATCATCGTAAAGCGTGCGCTGGAGTTGCTATCGACACAGATAATTCTTGTTCACAACCACCCATCTGGAGCCGCCGAACCGAGTGCTGCAGACAAGACTCTGACCAGAAAACTAAAGGATGCCGCAGCGCTGTTCGACATCAAGCTGCTGGACCACATAATCATCTCATCGGAGGGTAATTTC
This sequence comes from Alistipes sp., assembly GCA_017391665.1. Classification (GTDB taxonomy): domain Bacteria; phylum Bacteroidota; class Bacteroidia; order Bacteroidales; family Rikenellaceae; genus Alistipes. The sequence continues at coordinate 11,642 of JAFOXS010000092.1, forward strand.
TCTTTTCTGCGAGATGGTTTGATGTAAAAAAGTGCCGAGATAGCCTCTCGGCATTTTTTATCTACGATAAAATGGGTAAAAAAGAGTGCTTTTCGCAGAAAATGCGTATATTTGTGGGATAGAATACGAAAACTATAAAATTTAGAAAAATATGACACAGGAGGAGTTGTTTAAGAAATTGGTCGCACACTGCAAGGAGTATGGTTTTATCTTCCCTTCAAGCGAGATATATGACGGTCTTGGAGCCGTTTACGATTATGGTCAGAATGGCGTCGAACTCAAGAATAACATCAAGCGTTACTGGTGGGATTCGATGGTTAAGCTCAACGAGAATATCGTTGGTATCGATGCAGCGATCTTCATGCATCCCCGCACTTGGGAGGCATCAGGTCACGTTGCTGCGTTCAACGACCCCCTGATCGACAATAAGGATTCGAAGAAGCGTTACCGCGCCGACGTCCTGATCGAGGAGTGGATGGCAAAGCAGGATGAGAAGATCCAGAAGGAGGTTGACAAGGCAAAGAAGCGTTTCGGTGAGGCTTTCGATGAGGAGCAGTACCGCGCTACATCTCCCCGCGTACTGGACATTGCAGCAAAGCGTGACGCTGTTCACAAGCGTTTTGCCGAGGCATTGAACAACAACGACCTCGCAGAGCTCAAGCAGATCATCCTCGACTGCGAGGTGGTATGCCCCATCTCTGGCACACGCAACTGGACCGATGTACGTCAGTTCAACCTTATGTTCTCAACACAGATGGGCTCAACGGCAGAGGGAGCCAACACCATCTACCTGCGTCCCGAGACCGCACAGGGTATCTTCGTAAACTATCTGAACGTGCAGAAAACCGGCCGCATGAAGCTCCCCTTCGGTATTGCACAGATCGGTAAGGCTTTCCGTAACGAGATCGTAGCTCGTCAGTTCATTTTCCGTATGCGCGAGTTCGAGCAGATGGAGATGCAGTTCTTCGTACAGCCCGGCACCGAGATGGAGTGGTGGAACAAGTGGAAGAACACACGTATGGCTTGGCACCG
>JAFOXS010000036.1 GCA_017391665.1 Alistipes sp.
GGCGGCGTGCGTATCGGCGTCGAGTGCGCGGAAGGGTTCGTCCATCAGCAGGATGGGCGCGTCAAACGCCAGCGCACGGGCGAGCGCCGCGCGGCGCTTCATGCCGCCGGAAAGGGACGCGGGATAGCTGTTTTTTGACTCCTTCTCCTCGGGGATCTGCTTCAACCAGCCACGGCCGTATGACTCATACACACCGCCAGTGTCGTTGCCACGAGGTGCAACCTCACACTGCCAGCCATTCACTACGTTGCTCTTGAAGCCGCCGTGAACGAATGAGTGGAAGAAGAGACCTGAGTTACCGTTTGACATCTGCTTGAACTCAACGGTGAGGTCGAAATCCTTGTAATACTCGCGAGTGCCGAGGTAGCCGTACTTCAGATCCTCGCCATTCTCTGTAACGAGATTACCCTCATCATCAACCGATACACGCATGCTGCCGAACAACTCCCAGCCAGTGAGATCCTTGCCGTTGAAGAGACTAACCTTCTGACCTGCACGCTTCTCGGGCAACTCCTTGATCTTGATGTTGCGGAACGATGCGGGGTCACCGTGATCCTGCAAGCAGATTACACCCTCGTGTGCAAGGCCGTACTCGGTGTGGTCGCCCCACTTGCCGCTTGCCTTCTTTGCAAACCAATCCTCGGTGTAAGCCTCAAACTCGAGAATCTTCTCGCCATTGAGCCAGTGCTCAACGTGACCGTTGTCGTAAACAATCTTCGATGAGTTCCACTTGCCAACGGGATTAACCTTCATCTTGCTGTAATCGGGCAGGTGCATAGCGTAATCTACGCCGAGCTTCTGCCACTCCTCCAGCTTGGTGGGAGCATTAACCTCCTCCCAGCCCTCGTTGTCGATGAGCTGATACTCGGGGCCTGTAACGTAGGGAACATCGAAGCGGGGGTGCTCAACAACGTGGTACAACATACCGCTGTTGCCACCGTATGTGAGCTTCCAGTCCCATACCAACTCAAAGTTTGAGTACTTCTTATCCGTTACGATATAACCCGATGCATCACCACCCTCACCAGAGGCCTGAATGCAACCGTCAACAACGCGCCAGCCATTAGTGAGCTCGGTGCCGTTGAAGTCGCGCCAGCCGTTCATTGTCTCGCCATCGAAAAGTAACTGCCAGCCCTCAGCCTTCTCAGCCTCAGAGAGCGTGTTGTGCTTTTGGCACGATGTAGCCATTCCGGCCGCAAGAGCCGATATAGCAACAAATGATACGATTTTCTTCATAGTTGTTGTGTTTGATATTAAGTTTATCCTATTCTTTGTCCAATATATTTTGCGCGTAGCGAGTAGCGCATATCAGCACTTTGTGCCTCCAATATCAGTCCCGACTGCCCATCGGAGCTCTGTGCACCTTGATGCAGGTGGGGTAGAGCGTCGGTATACCATGCCTGGTAACGCATCTCGCCGATTGTCAGCGTCGCCCTCTGGCAATTATAGCCCGCCACGTTGTGTTGCTGCATTTTCTCGGTTTGCCACTCACGGCCACCCTCCACAAAACAGAGTGCTACTGCATCGTTCATATCGGTGTA
>JAFOXS010000095.1 GCA_017391665.1 Alistipes sp.
ACAGCCACCGAACCTACACCTCCGATAATTCCATCGACAATCAAATCACGCAGTGGTCCATCCGACATCATGCCACCAACCGCGTCGCCCAACCATGTAAAGAGTAGCTCAATCCACTCCTGCGGATAGGCTCCCAGGGTAAATGTGCTCCAGAACATAACAAACATGATAAGCATAAAGATGGGAATACCCAGCCACTTATGCGTCACGATGCGGTCGATAATCGAAGTAGGGCGGTTGGCATCCTTCTCACTCGGTGTATAGGTCTCAGCCAGTGCTCCCTTTATAAAACCGTATTTCTCATTCGTTATGGCACTCTCCACATCCTCGCCCAGATTGGTCTTTATGCGAGCCACAGCCTTATCGCGCGACACAAGCCACGCGGGGTAGTGTTCACAATTGGAGAGCAGCTCCTCAACACTATGATCACCCTCAAGCATCTTCACGGCCCAATAACGTGGCGGGAAGCATTTGGGCAACTCCTCGATATGCTGTTTCATCTCGCGTGCCAGCGACGACACCTCCGACTCGATAGATGGAGAGTACTTAATATGGATATGTCGCACCTTGGGGTTCTCATTCTCGTAGGTCAGAATCACCTCATCAAGCAATGCATCCAGACCCTTGCTGTCGCGCGCAACGACGGGCACCATAGGCACACCAATCATACGTCCCAGCTGCTCATAATCCAGATGTGCACCGCTGCGCTCCAGCTCATCGTACATATTCAGCGCAACGACCATCTTGGGATTAAGGTCGATAAGTTCGGTTGTAAGGAAGAGATTGCGCTCAAGATTCGATGCCACCACAGCGTTGATCACAACATCGGGCATCTGATCCATCAGGTGACGGCGAACATATAACTCCTCGGGGGTATATGCCGACAGAGCGTATGTTCCGGGCAGGTCGGTGATATTGATTTTATAGCCCTTATAATGGCACGATCCACACTTGGCATCGACCGTAACACCGCTATAGTTACCTACGTGCTCGTGTTCACCCGAGAGGGCATTGAAAAGCGACGTCTTTCCACTATTGGGGTTACCCACCAGAGCAACGTTTATCTCGCGAATCTTCTGATTTATAACCTGCTGTATATCATCCTCATTGGGCGATGTAGTCACATCCTCACCGAGACGCATTCGGCGCGCCTCATCGAGCGTCAGCACCTCGATCATAGCCGCCTCGCTACGGCGCAACGAGACCTCGTAACCCATCAGGCGGTATTTGATAGGGTCGCGCAACGGGGCATTGAGCACAGATTCCACTCTCTGTCCTCGCACAAAACCCATCTCGAGTATTCGTCGTCGGAATCCGCCGTGTCCCAACACTTTAAGGATAACGGCCGATTCGCCTGTCTTCAAATCCGACAAAAACATATATTAACTATTTTTGCCAGCAAAAATAGTGATTTTTCGCGACATTTCCCAATCCCCACTTTTAGTGAATCGCACGAAGAGTTTCCCTAAATATTGGGATTGCCGCAAATGATTAATATTCCGACCTTTGCCATTGAGATTTAAAGAGTTTATTTTGTTTGTTTTATGAATATAGTTTGTGACGGCTACGCCCGAGAGGACGCGGCCTCACGCCCCGAGAGGGCACACACGGACGAGAACTTTAAAGCCATAAATGAGTTATCAATCGTGTGCTTAACCAACCCGCCAGGCAAGGCGGGTTATTTTTTTTGCATTCCAGACCTCGAAAATCAGCCTTTTGCGAGTGGATAATTTGTTAATATTTCATAGTGGAAAAACTTTTACATTAAAATAAATTAATGTATCTTTGCACGAACGTTGAAAAAAGCGTCAAAAAAAGGGCATTTATCACAAGTTAAACAGACTCCGAACATGAAGTCACGACACAACCAAATAGTGCAAAATTCTATCCCGATGAGCTACTCGGCTGAGGGTTGTTGTGTAAACTTGTGCGCTCTTAAGAAAAGCAAAAGATTTAATTATTAACTATAATTGTGGCCGTTGCACTCCGATGCAGCGGCTACGTTTTTAACATTACACATTGACAATATGAAAGTTGCAGTTATCATGGGCTCTACAAGCGACTGGGGCGTAATGTCAGCCGCTTGCGAGACATTGGAGGAGTTGGGAATCGAGTATGAGAAGCGAGTTATCAGCGCACACCGCACACCCCACCTTATGGTTGAGTACGCCGAGTCAGCTAAGGAGCGTGGCATCGGTGCCATCATCGCAGGTGCTGGAGGCGCAGCTCACGTAGCAGGTGTTACAGCCGCACTCACCACCGTTCCCGTAATCGGCGTACCCATCAAGACATCGGCTCTGGGTGGTTTGGATTCATTGCTCTCAATCGTGCAGATGCCTGGCGGTATTCCTGTATCGACAACGGCTATCAATGGTGCCAAGAACGCTGCTCTGATCGCTGCATCGATCTTCGCTCTTACCGACAAGGAGCTTGAGGAGCGTCTGATCGCCTTCCGTAAGGCTCAGACCGAGAAGGTACTCGAGGCAGAGCTCTAATCGCACACCCAAATAAAGAATACAACAAAAACCAGATATGAAAAATTACCGCATTTTTGTAGAGAAGAAACCTCGATTTCAGGTCGAGGCCGATACTCTCCGCAAGGAACTGAACAACAACCTCGGCCTGCAGCTCGCATCGTTGCGTCTGCTCAACGTTTACGACCTGTTCGGTTTCTCTGAGGAGTTATTGGAGAAGAGCCGCTACGCTGTATTCGGTGAGATCGTAACCGACACCGTAAGCGACGAGTGCCCCTTGGAGGGTAAGAAGTATTTAGCCGTAGAGTATCTGCCCGGTCAGTTCGACCAGCGTGCATCGTCGGCTGTGGATTGCGTACGTCTGATTGAGCCTACGGCCAACGTACACATCAAGTCATCGAAGCTCATCATCTTCGACGATGCCATTACCGAGGAGGAGATGGCTCGCGTGGAGCGCTACTATATCAACGCCGTGGAGTCACGCCGCAAGGATCTGAGCGTACTCTCGGATATGGAGAACGCCGAGGTTAAGCCCGTACCCGTATTGCATGGTCTTACGGCATTGAAGGACGAGGAGCTCGCAGCATATTGCAAGCAGATGGGTCTGGCGATGAATGCCGACGACTTGAAGGAGGTTATCAAGTATTACACTGAGGAGGGTCGCGATCCCTCGGAGACCGAGTTGCGCATCCTCGACACATACTGGAGCGACCACTGCCGTCACACTACCTTCACCACCGAGATCGAGGAGATCACAATCGACGAGTCTTTCCTTAAGGAGGAGCTGGGTGAGGCCGTAGAGTCACTGCACAAGATCCGCAAGGAGCTTGGTCGCGAGCAGAAGAGCCTCTGCCTGATGGAGCTTGCCACAATCGGTGCACGCTACCTGAAGAAGACTGGCGTGCTGGACAATATGGAGCAGTCGGAGGAGAACAACGCTTGCTCGATCTATGTCAACGTTGATGTTGATGGCGTAGAGGAGAAGTGGCTCCTTCAGTTCAAGAACGAGACACACAATCACCCCACAGAGATCGAGCCCTTTGGTGGTGCTTCGACCTGTCTGGGCGGTGCTATCCGCGACCCGTTGTCAGGCCGTAGCTACGTATATCAGGCTATGCGCGTGACTGGTGCCGGTGATATCTATAAGCCTGTTGCCGAGACTATGGAGGGTAAGCTGCCCCAGCGTATCATCTCTGCAAAGGCTGCCGCAGGTTACTCGAGCTATGGTAACCAGATCGGTCTTGCAACAACACACGTTCGCGAGATCTACCACCCCGACTACGTTGCAAAGCGTCTGGAGGTAGGTGCCGTAGT
>JAFOXS010000051.1 GCA_017391665.1 Alistipes sp.
GATCGAGGAGAAGATCGTGAACGATCTGGGCAAGGTGGAGACCCCTGGAGGCCGACGTCCCAATGTATTTGGTCTGGCCAACTCGGCAATCTATTTCGCCGGAGTCAATGTAGGTCGTGACAATATGACCTTTGTGATCACTGACCTGCAGAACAACATCATCAAGGAGGTTACTGACTCATCATTCGAGTTGCAGAACCGTCCCCAGTGTCTGGAGAAGATATGCTCAAATATCGAGAACTTTGTCAACACATGCGGCATCGACCGCAGCAAGATTCTCGGCGTGGGTGTATCTATCGTAGGTCGAGTAAACCCCGACACAGGTCGTAGCTATATGTACTTTACATCGAGCGAGGAGTCACTTCGAGATATTATTGAGAACCGCATCAATATCCGAGTTCTGCTGGAGAACGACACCCGCGCCCGTTGCTATGCTGAATACAACTGCTCACGCTCAAAGGAGGAGAGCAACGTGATCTACCTGCATCTTGGTCGAGGTGTGGCTATCGGTATCGTGATCGACGGAAAGCTCTACTACGGCAAGAATGGTTTTGCAGGTGAGTTCGGTCACATTCCGTTCTTTGACAACGAGACCATATGCGCATGCGGAAAGAAGGGCTGTCTGGAGACCGAGGTTTCGGGTATTGCCATCGAGGAGAAGATCATCAAGCTCATCAAGAGCGGTGTGAATACCATTCTGCGTGAGAAGTATGATCGTGGCGAGCAGATCCACATCAACAACATCATCGCAGCGGCGCAGAACGACGATAACCTCTCAATCGAGCTTATCGAGGAGGTGGGCGAAAAGCTGGGTAAGGCCGTAGCATTCCTTATCAACACATTCAATCCCGAGAGCGTTATCGTAGGTGGTAATCTGGCAGCTGCAGGCGACTACATCATGCTTCCGTTGAAGTCATCGACAAACAAATATTCGCTCAACCTTGTGTATAAGGATACCAAGTTCCGCCAGTCGAAGATGTCGGAGAATGCCAACGCATGGGGTGTAGCGATGCTTATCCACAATAAGATTATTGGCTTGTAATCATCTATGCTGTGAACATCGAAGGAGTACTTTGCCGTTTGAGGGCTCTCGAGCCTGAGGATCTCGATGCTATGTACGGCTGGGAGAACGATACTGACGTATGGCGAGCAAGCGGGACTGTGGCCCCGTTTTCTCGCCATGTGCTTTCACGGCTCATTGACGAGCAGCAGTTTGACATCTACGCCACCCGTCAGATGCGACTTGTTGTGGAAGATAAAGCTTCTGCGGAAGTTGTCGGTGCCTTGGATCTGTTTGAGTTTGATCCGCAGAACAGACGTGCAGGCGTAGGTATCATCATTACACCACCCCACCGCCGTGCGGGCCTTGCTATGGATGCACTGACAACAGTAGAGAGATACACTCATGAGTATCTGCACATGCACCAGTTATGGTGTAGTGTAGCGGCCGACAACAAGGCAAGCCTTCGACTCTTTGAGAAAGCTGGATACGAGGAGTGTGGCCGCCGCCGAGAGTGGATACTTTCAGCTGACGGCGCAACAGATGAAGTGCTGATGCAGAAGATATTACAAAAATAAAAGAGGTCGATTATTTCGACCTCTTTATTATTTGCGCACCCATGCCTGGCCATTCGTTGTAGAATCGCTCGATATACTCTTTTTCCTCATCGGTGCAGCCCACCATAAGTTTTAGCTCAGCATCACCACGATCCAGATCCACAGTACATATCACGGCATCCAAAGCCTTTGCTGGATCAGTACCGAGCCACACATCAACACCTTCGCCATCGTTCGACGTCGTGCCATCCAAATAGCCATAATCAATAGCGTAGATAATCTCGGGGAAACGGGGATGCGATGAGCCACGCGGGCGGTCAATCACAATCTTGCTAAGCACAAGCAGGACATCCAATCTCTGCCAGAATATTTCACTATGCTTCGTTACCATCATCTTCACCTAATAGAGTTATATTATCATCCGTCATATCGGTCTGGCGCAACCACGACTCCGCAATCTCCTTGCGCGGCGTAAGTCCCAGAGCACGAATCTTCTCGCCAAGCGAAATCACGCCACCCTTACCCTGCATACGTGTACGCAGCTCATCGTATTTCTTCTGCGCACGATCAAGATTTTTGCCTACGTCGTCGATAGTTTCTGTCATCAGGCACAACTTATCATACAGCGAGGCAGAGAGTTGCAAAATCTTCTGCTGGTTGTTCCGCTGCGCATCCTGTGTCCACAAAACACTTACCAACTTAAGTAGTGCAAAGATATTCGACGGAGACGAGATAACAACTTTTTTCCTGTATGCCTCGCTCCAGATCTCATTATCGGCACGCAGAGCCTCTATAAAGGCTGGCTCGTTAGGGATAAACATAACCACAAAATCGGGCGACTCCTTCAGCGTCTGATACTCCTTTGAACCCAGTTCAATGACATGACGTCGCACCGACTGCACATGAGCCTTCAGCGCCGCACTACGTTCAGCCGGAGTCTCGGCAGCAACATATCGGAGATAATCCGTAAGCGACACCTTCGAGTCGATGATAATATTCTGCCGTCCCGGCAGACGCACCACAACATCGGGACGCACATTGCGGCTCTCATCGACAGCCACCGAACTCTGCACCTCATAATTTATGCCCTTGGTAAGGCCCGAATAATCGAGAATAGTCTCAAGGATGGTCTCACCCCAGTCGCCCTGCACCTTAGAATTACCCTTCAGGGCATTGGTTAGGTTAGTGGTCTCGGTGGTTATCTGCGAGTTGAGGTCCATGAGTCGCTGCAACTCATTCTTGAGTGCACCCTGCTGCTCATTCTGATGCGAAAAGATACTCTCCACACGAGTGCGAAACTCTACAATATTATCCTTGAATGGTTTGAGAATCAAATCCATTGACTCGCGATTCTCCTCCTTGAAACGGCGGCTCTGCTCACCCATAATATCGCCCGCCAGTGTGCGAAACTGCTCGCGCATAATGCGCTCCATATCCTGTTGATGCTCTTCGCGCTCACGTGCGGCACGACGCTCAGCCTCCAGTTCGGTCTCAACCTTTACGCGCGCTATCTGCTCGGCCTCACGCTGTGCACGCTCACGGCTCAGAGCCTCCACATTCGCAGCAATCGTGCTCTCCATCTCGCGCTGCACCTCGGCCGAAGCATCCAACTCCGATCGAAGATGCTTCACTCGCTGACGCTGACCCAGATACAACGTGATAAAAACGGCACAAACAACCGCCAGCACGGCTATAATTATGATATATATTAGCTCCATAGACCTTTCGTTTGAACAAAGATAATTACTTTCTGCCGAAAAGTCAACTTCTGATGAAAAAAGCGAGGGAATCGAACCTCTTCAATCCCCTCGCTGAGTTTTTATACCAAATCGCAAATTAGAACATATAGGCAGCGCCAACATAGAAGTTGCGGTTATTGATCTTATTACCGCTGGACTTGGCAATATCAATCAAACCCCAGTCGTATCCTACATAGATGCGATAATGGTTAAACATGGCCACACCAGCACGCAAGCCCACGCCAAAATCAAAGCGTTTCAGACCATCGGATGAGAAGGTATCGGGCTTTGACTCCACGCCACCCGCAGTCACCTTATTTGTGCCGAACAATCCCACTCCCATATACGGGCCAAACGAGCCGAAGATGCCAAAGTTCCCATTTCCAAACATATAGCGATAACCTATATGAATCGGGATCTCCATATAATAGGGACGTGCAACTATGCTTGTCGCGCTGTCGCCCAACGTTGTGTCGAGTTTTGCACCCTTAGCACTGAGCAGAACCTCGCCATCGAAATAGAAACCATCGTAGATGAACGGAGCCTCCATCTCCATGCGCAGGCCTGCACGAAAGCCTATGCGTGAATCGGGATTAAACGAGACTCCATCAACATCCATAGCATAATTTGCGACATTCATCGCCCCCGTAATACCAAAACGCAGCTCCTGAGCCGAGACAAAAGCCGTAGCCAGAAGAGCGCACATAAATAGTGGTAATTTTCTTTTCATAGCATTTGTGTTTTTAAACATACGCAAATGCTGAATACAAAAAATATGCGAGAACCTCACGGCGCTCGCATATTTTTATTTTACAGGCTTTACGGCCTATTCTTGTCTGTTAGAACATATAGGCTGTACCGATGTAGAAATTAGTCACACGAGTTCTTGACGATGAGCCCTCGATCTTGGTCTTGGACAAATTCAGCAAGCTATGCTCGAAGCCGAGATAGAACTGCCACTGATCCCACATCTCAACTCCGAGTTTGTAGTTCAGACCAAAGTCAAAGCGCTGATAACTATGACCAAACACATCGCTCTTAACCTTGACACCGCCCTCTTTATTTACATCCTTACCCAGGATACCCAATGCGGCATAGGGGCCGAGAGCGCCCAACAATGATACACTATTTGACACGGGGTAACGATAGCCCAGATTGACCGGCAACTGCAGATAACCCAGATTGGTGTGACTGCCAGAATAACTTCCACCCTTAAGATTGTAGAGCAAGCTTCCTTCAAGGAAGAATCCATCGGTCAGATAAGATGAAAAATCCATCTCAGCCTTGGCGCCAACCTGGAATCCTATATAGCTATCGGAAGATAGCTTGACACCGGCGGCCTTTGCTCGCTCGTTGGCGAAGTTCAAACCGCCTGCTACACCCCAGCGCAACTCCTGAGCCGATACATTTATAGTGGCAACAACTGCTATTAATGCAATGATAATTCGTTTCATAGTCGAAAATGTTTTAAATATTTGTTTACAAATATAACTTTTTTCCACATAATAACAAAATCTAAATCTCTTTCGACCCCATAACGACTAAAAAAATGCTTAATTATTCTTATCTTTGCCTTTGATAAAACACCGACATAATACCCGTTGGTAGAGTTTGTAAAAAATACGATAAATATATGCGAAGAATTATCTCCCCCTCTATGCTGTCGGCCGACTTCGGCAACCTCGAACGTGACACCAAAATGATTGACCGCAGTGCGGCCGAGTGGGTGCACATCGACGTTATGGATGGCGTATTTGTGCCCAACATCTCGTTCGGATTTCCCGTTATGAAGCCCATACGCAAGGCGACAAACAAGGTGCTCGACGTACACCTGATGATCGTTGAGCCCGAGAAGTATGTGCGCCGCTTTGTGGAGGCTGGTGCCGACTACGTTACATTCCACTACGAGGCAACTGAGAATATCGAAAAGTGCATCACCGAGATTCGTGAGGCCGGAGCAAAGGTCGGCATATCGATCAAGCCTAAGACCAACCCCGAGGTATTGAAAGATATACTTCAGAATGTAGATATGGTGCTCGTCATGAGCGTAGAGCCCGGTTTTGGTGGTCAGTCGTTTATGCCCGACTCGCTCGACAAGGTTCGTACGCTGGTTGCAATGCGCGAGGAGCAGGGACTTGACTTTATAATCGAGATCGACGGAGGCATCTCCTCTCAGAACGCCGGCGAGGTATTCGCCGCTGGTGCCGAGGCTTTGGTAGCTGGTAGCGCAGTGTTTGGTGCTGCAGATCCCGAGGCCGAGATTGTAAAAATGTTGGAGGCATAGGAGATGATTTCACTCGATAATCTAACGGTCAGTTACGGAGGGTGGACGCTCTTCGACGGGATCTCATTCCTCATTAACGAGAAGGATCGCATAGGCTTGGTAGGCAAGAACGGTGCGGGCAAGACTACCCTACTGCGTATCATTACAGGCGAGCAGCAGCCCAGCGAGGGAGCCGTCACCATCAATGGTGAGTGTTCGATTGGCTATCTGCCGCAGCAGATGCGCGTAGCCGACACCACAACACTCAAGGCCGAGGCTGAGAAGGCGTTTGACGAGGTACTGCGCCTTGAGGCTGAGATTGCATCGCTCACCGCAGAGATTGCCGAGCGCACCGATTATGAGTCGGAGGAGTATGAGGCTCTACTGCATCGCCTCAACGATGCACAGGATCGCTACCACATCCTCGGTGGCGACACACGCGAGGCCGACATCGAGAAGACATTGCTCGGACTTGGTTTCAAGCGCACGGACTTCGATCGTGCCACAAGCGAATTTTCGGGTGGCTGGCGCATGCGAATCGAGCTGGCAAAGTTGCTTCTGCGTCGCCCCTCGATTTTCCTGCTTGACGAGCCTACAAACCACCTCGACATTGAGAGTATTCAGTGGCTGGAGGAGTATTTGAAAAATTATAATGGGGCCGTCCTGCTTATCTCACACGACCGCGCCTTTCTGGATAACGTCACCACGCGAACTGTAGAGCTGTCATTGGGACAGATTTACGACTACAAGGTGCCCTACTCGAAATTTGTGGAGTTGCGAGCCGAGCGACGTGCACAGCAACAGGCTGCATATGAGAATCAGCAGCGCATGATCGAGAAGACCGAGGAGTTTATCGAGAAGTTCCGCTACAAGCCCACAAAGAGCAACCAGGTACAGTCGCGCATCAAGCAGTTGGAGCGTTTGGAGCGCATTGAGGTCGAGGAGGAGGATCTGGCGACACTCAACATCAAGTTCCCGCCCGCACCCCGTTCGGGTCAGATTGTGGCCGAGGTCAAGGAGGTGGGCAAAGCCTTTGGCGCAAAACGCATCTTCTCAGATTTTACATTCACGCTGGAGCGCGGACAGAAGATTGCTCTGGTTGGTCGCAATGGCGAAGGCAAGACCACAATGGCTCGTATGCTCTTAGGCGAATTAGAGCAAAGCGAGGGAACGATCAAACTCGGCGCCAACGTAAATATTGGTTACTACGCACAGAATCAGGACGATTTGATGGATGGCGAGTTTACCGTATTCGACACACTCGACCGAGTTGCCGTAGGCGACATCCGCACACGTTTGCGCGACATTCTGGGCGCATTCCTCTTCCGAGGTGAGGATATTGACAAGAAGGTAAAGGTTCTCTCGGGTGGCGAGCGTAGCCGTCTGGCTATGGCGCGTTTGATGCTGGAGCCCTACAACCTGCTTATCCTCGACGAGCCCACAAACCATATGGATATGCGCTCGAAGGATATTCTCAAGCGAGCCATTCAAAAATACGATGGTACGGTGGTAGTTGTTTCGCACGACAGAGATTTCCTGGATGGCATAGTAGATAGAGTCTATGAATTCCGCGACGGAGGTGTCAAGGAGTATCTGGGAGGTATATACTACTTCCTTGAGAAACGCAAGGTGGAGTCGCTGCAGGAGATTGAGCGCAAGGCTACACCCTCAGCAACCGTTACGAAAGAGACCTCAACGGGAAAACTATCATACGAGCAGCGCAAAGAGCAGGAGAAACTGCTTCGCAAACTGCGTAAAGCCGTTGAGACAATCGAGGAGGAGCTGGCTAAAATCGAAGAGCAGATTGCTTCGTACGATGCCAAATTCGCAACGGCAACGGAGTACAACGAGGCCGACTATGCGGCATACAACGAGCTTAAAGCACAATATGATAGGCAGATGCACGAGTGGGAGAAGGCATCTTATGAATTAGAAATAACTGAAAATCAATAAACAAATGGCAAACGACATTGTTTTTGGCATTCGTCCCGTAGCCGAAGCCATACAGACAGGCAAGCAGATTGAAAAACTCTACATCCGCAAGGGCGCCGAGGGACAACTTATGACCGAATTGCGCGACTTGGCATTCCGCCACCGCATACGTATTCAGGAGGTACCCGTAGAGAAGCTCAACCGCCTGACAAAGCTCAACCATCAGGGTGTAGTGGCACAGATAGCCCCCATTGAGTATGTTGAGTTGAGCGACATTCTGGAGCGAGTTCCCGAGGATGAGACACCGCTGATCATGCTCTTCGATGGTGTGACCGACGTGCGTAACTTCGGTGCTATTGCCCGCTCGGCCGAGTGCGCCGGAGCACATGGTCTTATCACGCCGCTGAAAAACTCTGCTCCCGTCAATTCGGAGGCTATGCGCTCATCGGCTGGCGCCTTGAGCCGCATCCCCGTATGCCGCGTAGGCTCAATTCGCAACACCATAAAGGCATTGCAGGCTGAAGGGTTCCAGGCTGTGGCAGCTACGGAGAAGAGCCGCAAGCTCATCTACGACGCCGACTTCCGCAAGCCGACCGTCATCATCATGGGTGCCGAGGATACCGGAATCTCAAAGGAGGTACTTAAACTCTGCGACGAGCAATTGGCAATTCCCTTGATTGGAGCCATCGAGTCGCTGAATGTATCGGCAGCGGCGGCAGTAATGTTGTTTGAGGTTGTGCGCCAGCGCATTGGATAATGCTCTCCAGGCTACAACACCCTACGCTGGGCGAGGTTACACTCTCGTGTACACGTCGTTCGACACGCACAACAATTACAGTGCGCCCATCGGGTGAGGTGCGACTATCATTTCCGCCCTACATCTCGCAACGTCGGGCGATAGCCTTTCTGGAGAGTAAGACAGAGTGGATAAAGGCATCGCAGGCAAGATATGCCGAGCGCAAATCTCCGTCGCTAGACAAAGAGCAGATTGAGGCGCTGCGTGCAGAAGCAAAACGCATATTGCCACAACGTGTCGAGGAGTTAGCTTCGCGTCATGGTTTACGCTATGGCAATGTCACAATCCGCGCTGCACGCTCAAAGTGGGGTTCATGTACCGCAACGGGAAATCTGTCGCTGAGCCTATACCTGATGACTCTGCCCGAGCATCTGCGCGACTACGTTATACTGCACGAACTGGCCCACACGGTACATCACAACCATTCGCCACGCTTCCACGCATTGGTCAACATCATGACCAATGGCAGGGAAAAAGAGCTGGCACGCGAACTACGACAATACGCTATACGATGAACAGAATGATTGACATACTTGCTGAGCTGGGCTCTCGCCTCCAGGGATTTGGAAGCGACGAGCACACTTCGCACGTTGTCACAGAGGCCATCGAGCTAAATGAGTGGTTCAGCAGAGAGCATATCCTAATGGCAGTAGATGCCATCCGTGAGGAGTTTTTATGTCGGGAGAAGCTGCAGCAATGGGCTGCACAATACTCTAAGGCACCAAGCTCTGCGACTGTTGCAATCATCATGGCCGGCAATATTCCCTTAGTGGGATTCTTCGACCTAATGTGCACACTTATGGCTGGCCATAGGGCTGCGGTTAAGCCATCAAGCAAGGATAGCGTTCTAACAAATTATATTATCTCGCTCTTGCGTGGCATATCACCCGACATTCCGATATGCGCATTTGAGCCAGAACTTGTCTATGATAAGGTAATTGCCACAGGAGGCGACGAGGCAGCACGCCATTTTCGTCAGTGCTACGCATCAATCCCCTCACTGATAAGAGGATCGCGCCACTCTGTTGCCGTTTTGGATGGAAATGAAAGTGAAGATGAGTTACAGGCACTGCAAAGCGATATATTTACATATAACGGGCTTGGCTGCCGCAATGTGTCACTAATATTTATCCCCGAGGGCACGATGTTAAAACTTTGCCCACCAAAGATGGGAGAGATGTATCGCGGAACATACCGCCACACTAAAGCAATGCGCACAATGTTGGGCCAGCCATACATTGATTATGGAGAATGTATAGCCGTTGAAGAAAGTTTTTTTTCGCCCAACATAAGCCAGATAAACTACTGCCACTATCGCAGCATCGAGCAAGTGGAAAGATGGATTGCAGAGCATAACACAGAGTTGCAATGCATTGTAAGTCACGCCATAGCACACCCCCGAGCAGTTGCATTCGGCAGAGCACAATACCCATCACTCGCGGATTATGCCGATGGCGTAGATGTAATGAAGTTTTTAACCGAATAAGATATGAAGATTTACGACTTTAACAAACCCGTCGATCGACGTGGCTCACACTGCGTGAAGTATGACGCGCTGAACAATTTCTTCGGACGTGAAGATCTGCTTCCGTTGTGGGTTGCCGACATGGATTTCGAGACGCCCGATTTTATAATCGAGGCTATGCGTCGCCGTCTCGACCACGCCGTGATGGGCTACCCCGCACAGTATGACGGCTATTGGAATAGCATAATCAGTTGGATTGAATCGCACCACGGCTGGCGCGTCAAGCAAGAGTGGATGCGTTACATCCCCGGCATCGTGAAGGGTATCGGTATGGTTATCAATGCACTGACCGAGAAGGGCGATAAGGTAATCATCCAGCCGCCCGTATATCATCCTTTCCACCATGTGCCCGAGCAGAATGGCCGCGAGGTGGTAATGAACCCGCTGCGATTCACTGGCGAGGGCTATGAGATGGACTTCGAGCAGCTGGAGCAGATCATCGACCCGAAGTGCAAGATCCTGATTCTTGCCAATCCCCATAACCCTGTTGGCATCACATGGAGTCGCGAGACACTATGCCGTCTGGCAGAGATTGCCGTTAAGCACAATCTGGTTGTTATATCGGATGAGATTCACTGCGATATGGCCCTCTACGGTAATAAACATATACCCTTTGCATCGGTTTCAGAGGCGGCCGCAAGTTGCAGCATAACATTTGGTGCACCATCGAAGACATTCAACATAGCAGGCATTGTTAGCTCATATGCCATAGTAAGCGACCCCACGCTGCAAGAGAGATTCTACTCATGGCTATCGGCCAACGAGATGGACATGGCCACAATCTTTGCCATGACAGCTACCGAGGCAGCCTTCACTCAAGGCGAAGCGTGGCGACAGCAGATGCTGCGACATATAGAGGGCAATATCGACTATGTAGAGGAGTTCCTTAAAGAAAATATCCCCGCCATAAAGATTATCAAGCCGCAGGCTTCGTTCCTCGTATGGATGGATTTTTCTGCATTAGGTCTGGAACATAGCGCGCTGATCAAACTCCTGGAGGACGAGGCGCATCTGGCACTGAACGATGGTGCTATGTTCGGCATGGGCGGCGAGCAGCATACACGCCTCAACGTTGGCACGCAGTGTCAAGTACTGGAGCAGGCTATGACACAACTTAAACAAGCAATTGATAAACTGAAATAGTATGATTTACCGTTTTCGCATGCTCACGGACGAGAACGACCACTTCGTCCGCGACTTCGAGGCTTCGGCCGACTCGACACTTCTCGATCTGCATGAGTTCATTATCCGTATGCTGGAGTATGATCCCTGCATGGCATCGTTCTTTACGGCTGATGAGCGCTGGGAGCGCAAGCAGGAGTACACCTTCATGGATATGGGTGACGGCATGGGCGATGGTGGCAATGGCGCCCCCAAGCCAATGGCTACATCGCGTCTGTGCGATGTATTGCAGTATCTGCACGATCGCCTTATATATGTCTTTGATCCCTTTACCGAGCGAGCCTACTACATCGAGGTTATCGAGGCAAAGGAGGAGCAGGAGGGCATGACCTATCCGCGTGTGCAGTTTGAGCACTCACCCGCACCCGACCAGTACGATCCCGAGGCAAGCGAACAGAGCGGTTCAATCTTCGAGGAGATGATGGGCGAGTTCGGCGACTTCGATGGCGACGACTCATACGACGATGAGTACTAAAACACTGATAGTCATCGTAGGTCCTACGGGGTCGGGCAAAACCGACCTCTCAATCGGTGTGGCTCAGCACTACGCCTGCCCCATCATATCTACCGACTCACGTCAGTTCTATCGCGGCATACCCATCGGCACGGCACAGCCTACGGCAGAAGAGTTAGCACTCGTTGAGCACCATTTCATTGCATCACATGCTTTGGAGGATGACTTTAACTGCGGAGCATACGAAGTGGCAGCTCTTGCACGACTGGAGGAGTTATTTCAGCGCCACGACGTAGTGGTAGCAGTAGGAGGTTCGGGCTTATACATCAAGGCTTTGACCGAGGGTATGGACGATCTGCCAGAGGTTGCCCCAGAGCTGCGTTCATCGCTCGCAGCAAGGCTCAAGGCGGAGGGGCTGGAGGCCATGGCCGAGCTGTTGCATGAGCTGGATCCAGCATTTTACGAAGTGGTTGACAGGAAAAATCCAGCACGCGTATTACGAGCACTGGAGGTGTGCCTGACTACGGGTAAGCCCTACTCATCGCTTCGCACAGGTGTACGTCAGAAGCGGGAGTTCAACATCGTGAAGATTGGCACGCAGATGCAGCGTGATGTTTTGTATGATCGCATCGATCGTCGCGTGGATATGATGATTACTGAGGGGCTGGAGCAGGAGGCTCGCGAGGTATACCATCTGCGTCATCTGAACTCGCTGCAGACAGTTGGCTACCGTGAGATGTTTGACTATTTTGACGGGAAGACAACGCGCGAGGAGGCCATAGAACTCATTAAACGCAATTCGCGTCGCTACGCCAAACGACAAATGACATGGTTTCGCCGCGATGAGGAGATAGCATGGTTTTCACCCTCGGAGCGAGAGAAGATTCTTCAATATCTGGATTCAAAGATTTGTACTTTGAAATAATTTTACTACTTTTGTCACGCTCAATCATGAGCAAACGGCTGCTCGAATGGTGGAATAGGTAGACACGCCGGACTTAAAATCCTGTGGCCAGTAATGGCCGTGCCGGTTCGACCCCGGCTTCGAGTACAACAAACCCCTGATAATCAGCAGATTATCAGGGGTTAATTTATTGTATATTACTCTT
This sequence comes from Alistipes sp., assembly GCA_017391665.1. Taxonomy (GTDB): domain Bacteria; phylum Bacteroidota; class Bacteroidia; order Bacteroidales; family Rikenellaceae; genus Alistipes. The sequence continues at coordinate 12,558 of JAFOXS010000051.1, forward strand.
TAATTACCCATTTGTTGCAGAAACTCCGCCAACTTTCTCACTGCGCGACCGCGATGCGAGATGGCATTTTTCTCCTCGCTGCTCATCTGGGCAAAAGTCAAATCGCCCCTCTCAGGGAAAAACAAAGGATCGTAGCCAAAGCCACCCTCGCCGTGCTGCTCCAGCGCAATCTCACCACGCACAATACCCTCGAAGAGATACTCCTTACCGCCCAAAATCAAAGCCACAGCCGTGCGGAACTGCGCCGCGCGATTCTCCTCACCCTGCAGACGCTCAAGCAATAGGCGCTTATTGGCCTCATCGTCGTGACCATCGGTAGCATAACGTGCCGAACGAACACCCGGCTCACCACCCAACGAATCCACCTCGAGTCCTGTATCATCGGCAAAGCAATTAAAACCCGTGCGCTCATAGATATATCGAGCCTTGGCGAGTGCGTTGCCCTCGAGCGTCGGCTCATTTTCGGGAATATCCTCCACAATACCGCACTCTCGCAGCGACACAATCTCAAACTTCTCACCCACAACCTGACGCACCTCGTCAAGTTTGTGGGCATTATTTGTAGCGAAAACTATCTTCATCTTACTTCTTGTTTATGCGATCCATAATAGCGGCCAGGGCACCATCGCCCGTAACATTACAAGCCGTACCAAAACTATCCATAGCAATATAGAGCGAAATCATCAGCGCCTGATCCTCGGCCGTAAAGCCCAGCATCGTAGCCAGAACGCCTAATGCCGCCATAATAGCACCTCCGGGGACACCTGCGGCAGCCACCATAGTGATGGCCAGCATGCAGATAAAGCCGAAGAACATACCAAAGTCGAATGCAATACCCTGCATCAGCATCAGAGCCATGGCACACGCCACGATCTTCAGCATACTACCCGACATGTGTATCGTCGCACACAGCGGAATAACAAAGCCAGAGACCTCATCGCTAACGCCCATCTTGCGCGACTGCTCAAGCGTTACGGGAATTGTTGCAGCAGACGACTGTGTTCCAAGAGCGGTAAAGTATGCAGGCAGCATCGTAACAAGCATCTTGAATGGGTTACGCTTTGACACCGCACCCGATATGCAATAGAGCAAAACGAGCCATACGATATGCAACACAAAAATTACTCCGATAATCTTTATAAAGACTCCTATGACGCGCATCACCTCACCCGCTGCTGTCATATCGAGGAAGATACCGAAGATGTAGAGCGGCAGAAGGGGGATGATAACCGACTCAATAGTCATCGTGACCAGATCGCCAAAGTCCTTGGCTACATTACGCAGCGCATCTCCCTTGAGATAAGCCAGACCAAGACCGACCATAAAAGCCAGCACAAGAGCCGTCATCACGCTCATCAGTGGAGCTATCTCAACGGTGAAATATGGTGCAAGCTTCGTTGCCTCGGCAGCCACATCCAGCGAAACGGCAGCGTCTATTAGCGAAGGAAAAGTCAGCGCACCAGTAAAGTACGATGCCATACCTGCAACAATAGTAGATGCATACGCCAACAGCACCGTATACAGCAACATACGCCCTGCACCACGACCGATATCAGCTATGGCGGGGATTACCATACCTACAATGATCAGCGGAATCAGGAAACCGAGCAGTTGGCTAAATAGACCGTTAAAGGTAAGAAAAACACGTATACCCCACTCGGGCATCACTCCACCCAGCGCAACACCCAGCACAATGGCCACAAGGATGCGAGGCAGAAGTCCAAACTTTATCTTTTTCAAATTACTCTATTATTTAAGTTATTACGAGATTCTTTCAGTTCTGCTTATAATTTCTCGGCTTCCAGCTGCTCCAGACGCAGGTCGGCAGCAATCTTGTCGATAATGGATTTTACGACAGTATCCATTTCCGAGCCTTCGGAGTAATCGGCCGAACACACAAAATTGACACGGTTATCGCGAATCAGGGCATTCATATCCTTGCGTTTGCCCTTATCCACGGGGTTATATACGGCGATCGAGTGGCCACCGTAGTTCTTCACAAGACGCATGCATGGAATGTCGGTCATACCATCACCCACATATATCATACGCTTGAATGGCACAGGACGACGATTCTCCTCCATATACTGATTGACCATGCGTGTATCATAGACCGACTCCACGCCCTTGTTAATCTTGAATATAAACTGTGTCTTGTTGGTGTAGTTAACAGCTACGGCAGGCCAGTAGGCTATGCCATCAACATTATATAGGAATGAACAGGCATAGATGTGCTTAAACTCGCCCGCAATGGATGTACCCTCGATAATCTCCTTCAGACCCGACGAATTCACATAGTGCAGCAGACGGATACCACGCTCGGCAGCATAGGCATTCATACGCGGGAACCACTCCTCAACACCGTTGTAGTAACGGATATTCCTTCCCGAATCCTGAAACGCCTCACGACGCAGTGAAAGACCCTTGCTCTGCGCCTCCTGAATCATGCGGGCCATGTATGTCAGTACAGGGTCGGCATCCTGCGTCTCGGCCAGGACATTGGCCTCGTGCCAGAACTCCTTATTGCTCTTGCCCACTGCGGGAATAAAATCATACTCCTGCATATTACCTGGCGCAAGAGTGCCATCGAAATCGTATATAAGGGCTACGGTGTATTCCATAATGCGTACAAAATTAGCTGATTTAACAAATATACGATTTTTTTCTGATATACGATGCGGCTGGATGCAAAAAGAGGATGCCGAACTATCAAATTCGACACCCTCTACGTTATCAGAATGTGTAAAACTTATTTGCTTTTGATATATTCATCAATAGCCTTGGCTGCCTTACGGCCCGCGCCCATTGCCAAAATAACCGTTGCAGCACCCGTAACAGCATCACCACCTGCAAATACACCCTCGCGAGTAGTGGCACCCACCTCATCGGCTACGATGCAACCACGTCGATTGGTCTCAAGGCCAGCTGTAGTGCTCTTCAACAGAGGATTGGGGGAAGTTCCCAAAGCCATGATAACAACATCGCACTCAACAGTAAAGTCCGAACCCTCTTTTACGACGGGAGAACGACGTCCGCTCTCATCGGGCTCACCCAGCTCCATCTCAACGCAACTAAGGCCCGTAACCCAGCCCTTATCGTCACCAATAACTCGTGTAGGATTGGTCAGCATACGGAACTCGATACCCTCCTCCTTGGCGTGGTGCACCTCCTCGCGACGTGCGGGAAGCTCGGCCTCCGAGCGGCGATATATAATCGTAGCATCAGCACCCAGACGTTTAGCCGTACGCACCGCATCCATAGCAACATTACCGCCACCCACTACAGCCACACGCTTGCCGACATATATCGGAGTATCATATTCATCGTCGTAGGCACGCATCAGATTGGCACGTGTCAAGAACTCATTTGCCGACACTACGCCATTCAGGTTCTCGCCCTCGATACCCATAAAACGAGGCAAACCAGCACCCGAGCCGATAAATACAGCCTCGAAGCCCTCATCCTGCATCAAGGCATCGATGGTTATGGTACGACCTACGATAACATCAGTTTCAAACTTTACGCCCAACTTTTTCAGGCTATCAATCTCGCGAGCCACAATCTTCTCCTTGGGCAGACGGAACTCAGGAATACCATATACCAGCACACCGCCCAACTTATGCAGAGCCTCAAAGACCGTAACCTCGTAACCCAGCTTCGCAAGGTCGCTGGCGCAAGCCAAACCCGAAGGACCACTACCGACAACGGCTACCTTCTTGCCATTGGGAGCAACGTTCACATCACCCTTACACTCGTTTTCGAGAGCCCAATCACCCACAAAACGCTCCAGCTTACCGATAGCCACAGCCTCGCCTTTGATACCCAGGATACATGAGCCCTCACACTGATTCTCCTGCGGACAAACACGGCCACAGATACTGGGCAGAGAGCTATCCTCAGCAATGATACCAGCAGCAGCTGCATAATCACCCTCGGCTACCTGCTGAATGAATGCGGGAATATTAATATTTACCGGACACGCCGCAACGCATCGCGGATTCTTACAATTCAGACAACGCGACGCCTCCAACTGCGCCTCCTCGGCATTATAGCCATAGCACACCTCTTCGAAATTGGTGGCACGTACTGCGGGCTCCTGCTCGCGCACGACAACACGGGGAATCTTATTTGCCATAGCCTTAAAAACAGTTACATTTATGATTATGTCTTTCGATGGCGTCACCCTCCTGCTTGCGGTACATAGCCTGACGGCGCATAGCCTCATCAAAATCTACCTTATGGCCATCAAACTCGGGACCATCGACGCAGGTGAAGAACGTCTTGCCATCAACGCTTACGCGGCACGCACCGCACATACCTGTACCATCGACCATCAAAGCGTTGAGCGATACGGTAGTAGGCAAAGAATACTCCCTGGTAGTAAGGGTTACGAACTTCATCATAATCATCGGGCCGATAGCCACGCACTCGTCGTAGCTCTTACCCTCGTTATCGATCAGATCCTTGATCTTGGCCGTGACCATACCCTTGAAACCATAAGAGCCATCATCGGTAGCCACATAAAGATTCTCGGCCACCTTAGCCATCTCGTCGGTATAGATAAGCATCGATGCGGTCTTCGCTCCGATAATCACATCGGCCTTGCCTCCGTGCTCATGCAACCACTTAACCTGGGGATATACGGGAGCCGTACCCACGCCTCCTGCTACGAAGAGGTAGCGACGTGAACGGATCTCCTCCTCCGACATATGAACAAACTCGGAAGGGTTACCCAGCGGACCCGCAAAATCGGCGATATAATCACCCTCACCCAAAGCACAGAGTTTTTTTGTCGAGGCACCAATAGTCTGAATTACAATAGTTACCGTACCCTCCGCCTTATCATAATCGGCAATGGTCAGAGGTACTCGCTCGCCCTGCTCATCAACACGGACAATGACAAACTGCCCAGGCAAGGCACTCGTTGCCACACGCGGAGCAGCGATACGCAGCAGATAGATATTATCTGCAAGCAATCTTTTCTCTACAATCTTAAACATAAACAATGTGAGTCCATAGACTCCTCTATATTCCTAACTTTTCCTAACTGTCTAATCAACCACTATGGCCGTGAGGCGAATCGAATGCATCGGCCGCAATGGGTCGTTGGTAATAATTTTCAGGCGATCAACCCATACTCCATAGTCACAATCGCGGCTATCGAAGGAGAATTCCAGCACCTTACGTTCGCCAGAGCGTATCCGATCACCCGCCTTTAACGAACATTGCAAAGCCTTGCTTCCATACTCCACAGCTCTGATTATCAGATCACTGCCACCATCATTCGCAATAACAACAGTAGCATCCGCATGGGTTTTTCCACGCTTGACCTCGCCAAATTTAATAATTTTTTTTGATATCTCACCACTCGGAAGCGTTACATCATCGGCCATCCTGTCAAAACTATCCACCGCAATGGCGGTTGTAGTGAGTACGGCACGAGCCTCACGGCCATTGACTGCAAAGCCGCAGATATCGTTTAGCGTACCATATCGTGCGCTATTGCGAGGCACTGCGTATCGCACCACCATCTCACCTCGCTCACCGGCACGCAGCGTTGCAGGGGCATCAACCGAGAGCAGACCACTACTCTGCTTGGGCAGCAGTTTTAGCGAGACATCACGCGAAGAGGTATTTACCCAGCCGATGCGCTCCTCAACCGTATCGCCACGTCCCACATATGCAAAATCGTGATAATTGACTGCAAGGCGCACGCCATCGCCAAGTTCGATGGGATAGAGCTCCTGCACACTCTTCTGGCGCGGGATGACATTACCCTTCAGATTCAGCACATATGGTTTTGACGATGCAGAGGTAAGCACCGATGCCGACTTGGAAAAGCGTCCGGGCATATTCATCGGATTAAACACTACGGTGATCTCACCCCGCTCACCGCGCAGGACAGGCTTGCGCGAATATGACGAGGTGGTACATCCGCATCCAGTCATAACTTCGAGGATCACGACAGGTTTTGATGTATTGTTCACAAAGGTAAATGTATGCTCAACATTGCCACCATCCTCGGCAATATCCGCAAAATCCCACTCCGTTTGCTCAAAAGTGAGGTGTCCCTGCGACGTAGTTTGTACATAGGTGGCACCCGAAAAAGCGAGCAAAAGAGTCAGAAAAACTATTTTATAATATGGTATAAGCCTCATAACAGGTACAAAGTTACATTTTTTTTAATATTTTTTTGATTTTTTCTTGCACAATAAAAAAAAGTGCCTTATATTTGCACTCGCAAAAACGA
>JAFOXS010000004.1 GCA_017391665.1 Alistipes sp.
GCTTCAGCAGCGGGCTCGGCAGTATTTATGGCCTTTATTATAGGTATGTGGATAGCCCTCGAACGACCTCCTATGCGTACTATGGGCGAGACACGCCTGTGGTATTCGTTCTTCCTCTCGCTGGCAGGTATAGCGGTATATGTTAGGTGGCGATATAAGTGGATTCTCTCGTTCAGTACGCTTATGTCGGTGGTCTTTATATGTGTCAATCTGCTTAAGCCCGAGATCCATAGCAAGTCGCTGATGCCGGCTCTGCAGAGCGTGTGGTTCGTGCCTCACGTGATTGTCTATATGTTCGCCTACGCTATGATGGGTGCGGTAACAATCTTTGCTCTTTACCTTTGGCTCAAGAAGTACGATGCTACGGATGAGGAGCTATCGGCGTGCGACAATCTGGTGCGCATTGGCTGGGCATTCCTTACTTTGGGTATGATTATGGGTGCTCTCTGGGCTAAAGAGGCGTGGGGTGACTTCTGGACATGGGATCCCAAGGAGACGTGGGCGGCAGCAACGTGGCTTTCGTATCTTCTTTATCTGCACATCAGAGGACATGTCAAAGACCAGAATACGCTGTTTGCACTGCTGATTTTCTCGTTCCTGCTTCTGCAGATGTGCTGGTATGGTATTAATTATCTGCCATCGGCACAGGGGGCAAGTATTCACGTATATTAGAGAAAATCATTTTAAGCGGCTCTTTTGGCGTCTGCCTTGCCATCCAAATCCTCACATACGCTGAGTATGCTGCGGTTTGTCTGTCTGCGAGCAGCCTCAAAATACCTCGCTTAAAATGATTTTCTTGTTTCGGGAAGCGGTTTTTTTGGGCGTCTGCCTTGCGTAAGAATCGTCTAACAAGGTGATTTCTGCGTTACGCTCGCCCTCGAAATCCTCATTTACCCATCAGTAAACTGCGGTTTCTTGGCCGTCGCAGGCCTTAAAATCCCTCTTGTTATACAATTCTTGGTAATTGGTGAGGAATAAAAAAGAAATAATCCGTCTAACAATGTTAGGCGGATTATTTCATATACTAATCAAATCGTTACTTCTGGCGGAAATAGATCTGAATAGGCACTCCCGAGAAGTCCCACTGCTCACGCATCTTGTTCTCCAGATAGCGACGATACGACTCCTTGATATACTGCGGCAGATTCACAAAGAATGCAAACTGCGGCGTGGGAGTAGGCAACTGCGTAGCATACTTGATGCGGATATACTTACCCTTAGTCGATGCGGGGGGATAATCCTCGATGATGGGCAGGATATAGTCGTTGAGTTCGTGTGTAGGAATTCGACGCTTGCGAGAGTTATATACTCTTATCGCCTGCTGCAATACCTCCAGAATACGCTGCTTGTTCAAAACCGACGTAAAGATGATAGGTATATCGTTGAACGGAGCGAGCTTCTTCTCCAAAAACTCCTTCCACTCCTTCATTGTGTTGCTCTCCTTCTCGATCAAATCCCACTTGTTAACCACGATAACGCAACCCTTGCGGTTACGAACGATCAGGTTGTGGATATTCAGATCCTGTGACTCCAGACCCTGCTGTGCGTCGAGCATCAGGATACATACATCTGAGTTCTCGATGGCGCGGATTGAGCGCATCACTGAATAAAACTCCAGATCCTCCATCTCCTTGCCCTTCTTACGCATACCGGCTGTGTCGACCAGATAGAAGTCCATGCCATACTTGTTGTAGCGCGTGTGGATTGAATCGCGTGTCGTGCCGGCGATGTTGGTCACGATGTTGCGCTCCTCGCCAAGCAGTGCGTTTGTAAGCGAAGACTTACCCACGTTGGGACGGCCCACGATAGTGATGCGGGGCAGATCGTCAAACTCCTCAGCCTTGGTGTCTTCCGGAAGCTGCTTCAGAATCTCATCCATCAGATCACCCGTGCCGCTACCCGACATAGAGCTGATGCAGAAGATATCGCCCAGACCGAGTGAGTAGAACTCGTGTGACTGATATATCAGGTCGTAGTTATCCACCTTGTTGCACACAACCAGCACCTTCTTGCCCGAGCGGCGCAATACATCGGCCATCATCATGTCGAGATCCGTCACGCCAGTCTTTACCTCAACCATGAAGAGGATAAGGTCTGCCTCGTCGATGGCGAGCATTACCTGACGACGAATATCGTCCTCGAAAATATCATCGGTGTTGACTGCATAACCGCCTGTGTCGATGATTGAAAACTCCTTGCCGTTCCAGTCGGTTTTGCCGTAGTGGCGGTCGCGTGTGGTGCCAGCCGTCTCATCGACGATAGCCTGACGGTGACCAACCAAACGGTTGAACAGAGTCGATTTGCCCACATTGGGACGACCTACGATTGCTACTAAACTCATAAGTATATATCTAATTAATTTGGCGCAAAGATACTAAAAAGGGCGATAACAAAAAAGTTTTCAGAAATAAATAGCCGAGCCTCTATTATGTTTTCGGAAAAATATGTATATTTGAAGATTAGATTACGCCCAGGAGCGTGAGTAAACCCCGAATTCTGTATGCGACGCTGGATGATATTGCTTCTCTTCTTTGCCATGCTTGCGCCCGTAGGGCAGAGCCTGGCGCAGGGTCGATATGTCATCGCGCAACATAGCAAGAATATGGAGATGGGTCTGTCGTTAGGTGCTGCGGCGTCGATGGTCTATCCCGATCAGGCCGCTGGCGTTGATCTGTCGCCAAAGATTGGCATCAGGGCAGCCCTTGAGATGGCGCTCGTGTGGCAGGACGACTATGCGTTGCAGATCGAGATGGGCTATCTGCACAATAAGATTAAGGCTAAGCGTGGTGGGGTGGAGTACGACGTAAAGTCGAACGTTATGGAGGTTCCCATCATGTTCTCATACCGAGGTCTGGGTCCGATGCGTTTTAATGTGGGTCCGGTGCTCTCGCTTGCGGCAGCAGCCCGCTACAGCAACGGTATGGAGCGTCTGGAGTTTGGACGCATGCGATCGACACTGGGCTATACGGCAGGCATTGGCGTTGAGCTGTCGCGCCACCTTGTCATAGATGCTCGTTTTACGGGTAGTTTGGCTCGCAACGACAACTACTTCGAAGGGGTGGAGTTCCGCTCATCGGCCTACTGGGCAACGCTCGGTGTGAATTATCTTTTTTAGGAGTTTATGGA
>JAFOXS010000247.1 GCA_017391665.1 Alistipes sp.
ATAAGTTGTTTGTCGTTAATTATCTATTTATCCTACTATATATTTTGCAATGCGGGGCGCGAAGCGATATATGGCCCATGTGCAAGCCCAGCAAGCAGCAAATACTATTGCCACCGTAAGAATCACACACACGGGTGTGGGCAGAGCCAGCGGTGAGAGCATAATGATAACGGGCCCGATAAAGATATAGTGCATAAGGTATGCGCCAAAACTGCACTTCGTAGTGTTCTGCAGCACCCGTTGCCAACGCTCCGAACGTATCTTCACGCGCTGTGCGATAAGGAACAATCCGATGGCCATCAGCACCACGTTGGGCGAGCAGAATTGCCAGAACATCTCAATAAGATCGGGAGCCTGCTCGTAGCTGTATTGTGCTATGATGGTTGTAAAACCCGTATATGTCACCACATAACCTGCAAAATATAGCATCACACCTACGGCCACAATCTTGCGCGAGGGCAGGGGATTACCCTTGCCGAGCAGATGGCCAAGCAGGAGGTATCCCGTAAAGCCGGCAAAGTAGTGCAGCGTGCCGAAGGGATTCCATGCGCAGACGCCAAAGAGGTTGGGCGAAAGCAGCTGCGAAAGGTATGGCAGCATCAGCGAACAGCCCCAGAGTATGATGTATGTGCGGATGAGCGTGTGGTCGTTCTTCTCCACCCATGCCGAGAAGAATGGCATGAAGAGGTAGAGCCCGATGAGCATATAGAGATACCACATATGGGTGGTGTAGCCGTTGAACGTAAGGGGTATCATTGCAATATTGCGCGCTGCCTCGCTCCACTCCTGCGAGGGTGAGAACTCAAAGGGGTAGAGCACAGAAATTATACTCTTGTCCAGTCCCATGACGCCCGTAAGTGCAGGTATGAGGTAGTAGATCACCGACCAGAAGAGCATGGGGAAGAGCACGCGCGGTATGCGACGGCGGTAGAAGTCGCCGGCACTCTGGCCTACAGGCAAGAGCAGAAGACCCGTCATCATGGCAAACAGAGGCACGCTCGGACGCATCAGCGATCCGATGAAAGCGCCCCAGAAACCATTCATGGGATCCTCCTGCGGAGTGGCATTGTAGATATCGACGCTGTGACCGGCGATGACCATCAGCATGGCCACCAGACGCAGTACATCGACCCATACAAGGCGTGATCTGGATTGAGTGGAAGTCATCGTTAAAACATTATATTAAACAAATATACGAATAATATTGTCAAAAACCTCGCCCTCGCGCAAAAATATCATCTGTGAACCACGGATAATGCTCAATAATGTCAAAACAGGGATCAGGGAGTAGGCAATACGGGAAAAAATGATTAAGTTTGTGGAAACTTATCACTTGCCTTTATGACAAAGCCCCTTAATAGTCAGCGCGTGCGTGCGCTTGCACCCGAAAACGACCCGCTTAAGATAGGTATGGGTTGGACAATTGAAGATTTGGAGCGACCTCAGATCATGGTCGAGAGCACCTTTGGTGACTCGCATCCTGGTAGTGCCCACCTTATGGAGTTTGTCGATGAGGTGATGCGCGGCGTTGCCGATGAGGGTGGTCGTGGTGCACGTTACTTTACGACCGACATTTGCGACGGCATAGCGCAGGGACATGACGGAATCAACTACTCGCTTCCGCATCGCGATATGATTGCCGGCATGATTGAGATTCATGGCCGCTCGACAGGTTTCGATGGTGGCGTCTTTGTGGCGAGTTGCGATAAGTCGGTGCCCGCCTGCCTGATGGGCTTGTGCCGACTGGATATGCCCTCGATTGTGGTAACGGGTGGTGTGATGGATGCAGGTCCCGACCTGTTGACTCTCGAGCAGATAGGCAAGTATTCGGCTATGTATCAGCGAGGTGAGATCACGGCCGAGCAGTTCGCCTACTATAAGCACCATGCATGTCCGTCGTGTGGCGCATGCTCGTTTATGGGTACTGCCAGCACGATGCAGATCATGGCTGAGGCATTGGGACTTATGCTCCCGGGCTCGGCTCTAATGCCTGCCACGAGCAAGGAGTTGCGCGAGGTGGCATATGAGGCTGGACGACAGGTCATGCGACTCGTTGAGATGGGTATCAAGGCGAGCGATATAGTGACGATGAAGGCCTTCGAGAATGCCATCATGGTGCATGCAGCCATATCGGGTTCTACAAATTCGCTACTCCATATTCCCGCCATTGCGCATGAGCTGGGATTTAAGATCGATGCCGAGACCTTTGATCGTCTGCATCGCGGGGCGCGCTATCTGCTCAATATTCGCCCTGCGGGTGAGTGGCCAGCGCAGTTCTTCTACTATGCGGGCGGAGTGCCTGCCGTGATGGAGCAGATACGCGATGTGTTGCATCTTGATGCACTGACAGTTACGGGCAAGACGCTGGGCGAGAATCTGGACGAGTTGAAGCGCAACGGTTTCTATGATAAATGTGAGCAGCATCTTCAGCGCTGGGGCTTGAAACGTCACGATGTGATACGTCCTTTCGACAATCCTATCGGTGTGGATGGCTCGGTGGCAATCCTGAAGGGCAACCTTGCGCCCGATGGTGCAGTGGTCAAACATACGGCAGTGCCTCGTGAGATGTTCTGCGCTACGCTGCGTGCACGTCCGTTCGATTGCGAGGAGGAGGCTATCGAGGCTATCCTCTCGCACCGCATTGAGCAGGGCGATGCTGTGATTATCCGCTACGAGGGACCCAAGGGATCGGGTATGCCCGAGATGTTCTACACTACTGAGGCTATATCGTCGGATGCCGAGTTGGGCCGCTCGATTGCCCTATTGACCGATGGTCGTTTCTCGGGAGCTTCGCGTGGCCCTGCCATAGGACATATATCGCCCGAGGCGGCTGTGGGTGGTACAATTGCACTCGTTGAAGAGGGTGATTTGATTCATCTCGATATTGAGAAGCGTATATTGCAGATTGTGGGCATCGCTGGCGTGGAGTGCTCGCCCGAAGAG
>JAFOXS010000297.1 GCA_017391665.1 Alistipes sp.
AAAGTGCGTAGCAATCATTTTACCGACGACAAGCGGCGACCCCACAAATTTCGCCTTGCGGCACATTTGGGCTCCACCTTTTGGGTGACAAAAGGTGGATACATCTTATAGATGTAAGTTCTAAATAGCAAGAATATTAATATAGAAAACCCGCCTCATTTCGAGACGGGTTTTTCTATGCTTGTATTTTCTTATTACAAGTGAATTGCGGCACCCATAGCGGCCTCGGCGGCCTCCATCAGTCCTTCGTGCATCGTAGGATGCGAGTGGATGGTCTTCGCTATCGTATGAGCCGTAGCACCCAGACGTTTAGCCAGCGTAGGCTCACCCAGCATCTCCGTAACGGTAGCACCCACGAGGTGAGCACCAATCAATCGCTCCTCGTTGTCGAAAATGAGCTTCACGAAGCCGTCGCGGTCGCCCGCAGCCGTAGCCTTACCCGATGCGGTGAAGGGGAAGCGACCAACCTTATACTCGATACCCTTGTCGCGTGCCTGCTGCTCGGTCATACCTACCGATGCCACCTCGGGCGTAGTGAATACGCACGACGGGATGGTCGAATAATCGACAGCGTCGGGCTCCAGACCGCAGATATGCTCCACGCAGTGGATAGCCTCGGCCGATGCAACGTGTGCAAGTGCGGGCGTAGCGATAATATCGCCGATAGCATATACGCCACGAGCCGAAGTCTGGTAGTGCTCATCCACAACCACCTTGTCGCGCTCCACGGCGATGCCCATCTCCTCCAAGCCGATATTCTCGATGTTTGACTTCACGCCTACGGCCGATAATACCACCTCGGCCTGCAGGGTCTCGGCACCCTTCTTGCCCTCAATATCTACGTGGCAGATGCCATCCTCCACACGTACGGCCTTTACCGTGGTTGAGGTCAGCACCGTAGCACGCATCTTGCGGAACGAGCGCTCCATCGCTTTGGCTACCTCCTCGTCCTCGAGTGGCATCATCTGTGGCATATACTCCACAACGGTAACCTTAACGCCCAATGAGGCATACAGGCAGGCAAACTCGCTGCCGATAGCACCCGAGCCAACGACGATCATCGACTGCGGCAGACGGGGCAGAGTAAGAGCCTCCTTCGATGAGATGACGTGCGCGCCATCAACGGGCATAAAGGGCATCTGACGGGGACGTGCGCCCGTGGCAAGGATCACGGCATCGGCCTCATACACCGCGCCATCAACCTCCACCTTGCCCTCACCTGCAAGGCGACCCCAGCCTGCGAGGATGTCGATATTGTTCTTCTTCATCAAAAAGGCTACGCCCTTGCTCATCGTGTCGGCCACGGTGCGTGAGCGTGCAACAATCTTCTCGAAGTCGGGCTTCACCTCACCCTCTACAGCCACGCCGTAGTGCGCTGCATTCTTGCAGTAGGTGAAAACCTGTGCGCTTTTGAGAAGGGCTTTGGTTGGGATGCAACCCCAGTTGAGGCATACACCGCCCAATTCGGCCTTCTCGACGATGGCAACCTTCTTGCCAAGCTGTGAGGCACGGATGGCGGCCACATAGCCGCCCGGTCCGCTACCTATAACTATAATGTCGTATTTCATAATCAATCAGTGTTACTCCAAATTATATTCCATGCTCTGCTCGTGGCCACTCTTATCGGTCCACGTGATACGATACTTACCCTTGAAACCTCGGAATGAGACCTTGCCCTGCTTGTCGGCTTTGATTGTAAGGCGTGTGGTCCACTCGTTGTTTATGAGGTTGTTCATGGCGTGATAGACGGGCTTCTCGCGCATGTCGCGGAAGAATAGGCCCGATGTCGAAGGCTCACCCTTCGCACCGCAGTTATCCACTACGTTCCACCACGTAATACCCATCATATACTCCATGCTGAACCACAGGCGGTAGAGATTCTGCGTGATGATAGCCTGAATCATGTAACCCTTGTCGTCGGCGCTTGGCGATGTGATGGTGATCTCGCTCAGGTGAAGAGGTAACTTCAACTCCTTGAAGTTCTCAATCATCTTGCGAACACCCTGTGGAGTCTGTATGTTGGCTCCGTTGGCAATATCGACACACGATTGAGGATTGAACAGATGCATTTGAAGACCTACGATGTCAATCTTGCAGTCACGCTCGATAAGACGTGCAATCTGCTGCTTATAGCCATCGGTGAGTTGGTAGTCGTTGATGTTGAGTTTCACCTCTGCGGGGAAGTACTTCTTAGCACTCTGCAACGCCTTGTAATCCATGTCGCCGTGCATAAGACCGTAGCGTGTCTTGCTGATGGTGTGGTTTTCGATAAGGTTGCCTCTCTCATAATCTACGGCACTCTCGTTTACCACGTCCCAACTCTTAACGGCCGACTTATAGTGTTCGGCGATGCGACGGATTCGCTGGTCATACACATATGTCAGCGTGTCGGCATAGTGCTTAAAGATATTGCCGACCTCATCGGCTGAGAGGTTTTTATACTCCTCGGTCATGGCATCCTCGTCGCGGAAACGGTTGGGCTCATTGGGGAAGAACTTGGCATAGGCCTCACGCTCTGCGGGAGTCATCGTTTCAAGCATCCACTCGGGGTGGTGCCACTTTCTATTGCCCCACACCAGCACGTGACCGTGCGGGCGGATACCCTTCTGCTGGCAGAACTCCACCAATTGGTCGGTTGAGGGGCGACGCCAGTGAGGCTGGTCGTATGGATCGGGGCAGTTGTTCCAATACTCCTCGGTATCCCAATACTCGGTGGCAAAGCGCAAACGGTTGGGCTCGGTCTCGAACTCGCGCCAATAGAAAGGTATGGTGGCCGAGTTAAAGAGCGTGCCGTATAACTCCTTATAGCGGTCGTTGTACTCCTTTTTGCCAAGTTGGTTGTAGTTGAAGATGTGAGCACCGAAGATGAAGTGATGTGATATCTGCTCAATCTTAACATCGGAGTTCTTTGCTATGTTGGGTAGAGTAATCTCTGCATTGGACTTTCGGTAACGCTCGATGTCGGCATCGATACGAGCCTGCTCCTCCTCGTTCCATAGAGCCCAATAGGCTTTGCTCATATACCCCTGCACATCCTCCTTCTCGCTACGGGGGAAGGAGGTCTGCGCGTTGAGGTTAAGTGTAGTCGCAAAGAGTAATGCAGTGATAGATAAAATTCTTTTCATTTCCATTCAAGGATTTAGTTGTTTATCGAGCATACAATATAGCACCATTGTCGGCGGCTACGGCACGCTTCCACTTCTCGCTGTAGCCCGGCTGCTGAATCTTGCCAGGGATCTTGCGGCCATTGCCATTCTCAACAAAGTGCTTGTCCGATGTCTTGCCATCGATAACGTAGCTCAATACGTCGGCGTTCTCGCTCTTTACGTTGCCGTCGATGTACTTCAGCAGAAGATACTTATCCAGACGTGTCCACGCATCGAACAACTTCTGTGCCGTTGCGAGGCTATACTCGGTAGTCTGCTTCTTCAGTGCCTTCTCCGACAGACCTGCCAGCTTGGCGTCGATGCTCTCCACCTCCTTGAGCATAGTGTTCTCCCAGTGATCAACCACCTTGCGGATATCCTTCGACATAAGGTCGTAGCGCAGGTATGCAAAGTTGGTCACGCGGTTGAAGATCCAGAATGCCGATGTGTCAGAGTGGTCGAGCATTGAGCCGTTGCCCTCGGCCATTGTTGCGGGAACCTCGGTAGTGTTGCAGTAGATGGGAGTGAGGCACGATGTAGCAGCATCGTCCATACCGAACCAGAGGATACCTACCTTATCCTTGCGAGCCTGACCGCAGAGCCAGAAAGCGGTCTGCTGCGTAGCGATAGCACGCTCGTTTACATATGTCTTGCCATCAACCTCGAAGTTCATGGGACGCCAGCGGTAAGGCAGACCGTGGCCACCGGCACCGATGTCGGTAGTCATATCCATCTTTGTGCCCTCGTAGTGGTCGCGCATAGCGTCGAACACCTGCTTGGGCGAGATCTTGTTGGTAGGCTTCACCCACAGAGGCATGGGGTTGTGGGGGTTGTAACCCATGGCGTAGTCCTCATACTTGTCCATGCCCTCGGCAAACATACGGAAGAACGACCATACACGAGCCTCGCAACCACGCAATGCGCTGAAATCCAGCGGAGCATATGCACCAGCGAATGAGAACTCCTCATCCTTGCCAGAGAAGTAACCCTTCTCGCGAGCCAACGAGATAACATCCTCAGCGTAGAGGCAATTCTCCTTGTCATTCAAGGGGAATGTGGTGATACGAGCCTGGTTGGCGTGTGCGCTGATATATCCGTCGGGGATGCGGCGTGCTACCCATACGATACCCTTCTTGTCCTTACCCTTGCCGATAAGCTCCATGATCCACGCCTCGTTCTCGTCGGCGATAGAGAAACTCTCACCGCTTGAGTAGTAGCCGTAGGTGTTGGCCAGCTCGACGATGATGTCGATAGCCTCACGAGCCGTTGTGGCACGCTGCAGGGTGATGTAGATCAGCGAACCGTAGTCGATCAGTCCCGAGGGGTTGCGTAACTCCGAGCGACCGCCAAATGTGGTCTCGGTGATGATTACCGAGTGCTCGTTCATGTTGCCTACCGTTGCGTAGGTCTTCTGCGCCTCGGGGATGTCGCCCAGATACTTACCTGAGTCCCACTCATATACGGCGAGCATGGGGTTATACTTCGCTGCGGGGTTGTGCTTGTAGAGTGCACCGTAGAGTGCGTGCGAATCGGCCGCATAGGTCACCATCACCGAACCGTCGGTCGAAGCACCACGGGTGATGATAAAGTTAGTGCAGGCCAGGGCGGGCGTAGTCATAGCCGCCACGGCGAGCATAAGAGTAGTGAAAAGTTTTTTCATTGTAATTATGTTTTGGTTATTTGTTTCCAAAAGCCAAAGGTACGAAAATTAGGTGTAAAATCCGAAAAAATGCGTATATTTACCAAATAAAACCATTTGTTTATGTCTATCGCAAATCAAATAGAGCATCTGCGCTCCTCGTTGCCCTCTGGCGTGAGTCTTCTGGCGGTGTCGAAGTTCCACCCTGCCGAGGCAATACGGGAGGCCTACGAGGC
>JAFOXS010000108.1 GCA_017391665.1 Alistipes sp.
CAACGATCTGATAGTTGTCGCCCAGCTCGGCCTTGTCGATAGCGATGGCGATAGCGGCCATAAGACCTCCGCAGGTGTCCACCAGACCGATCTGCTGTGCTTGCTCGCCGCTCCATACACGACCCTCGGCGATCTCCAGCACGCGCTCGATTGTAAGGTTGCGACCCTCGGCTACGAGTGAAGTGAAACGCTCATACACTCTGTCAACACCCTGCATCATAGCACGATACTGCGTAGGAGAGAGGGCCGAGAAGCCATTGCCCATGCCAGAGTTGGCATTGGTCTTGACGCCGTCAACGCTCAGACCCAGCTTATCCTCCATAGCCTTGCCGAAGCTCGGAATCATGCCGAATACTCCGATCGAACCAGTGAGTGTCGAGCGGTCGGCCACGATGGCGTCGGCGGGAGCCGAGATGTAGTAGCCTCCCGATGCGGCCATCTCGCCCATAGATACGATCACGGGCTTCTTAGCCTTTAGGTTCTCCATCTCGCGCCAGATGATGTCCGAAGCCAGAGCGCTGCCTCCGGGTGAGTTAACACGCAGAACAACTGATTCTATGTCGTCATCCTCTGCTACCTTGCGCAGAGTCTTTGAGAGTGAATATCCGTAGATGTTGTCATCCGAACCCTCGCCATCGATCACCTCGCCGTTGGCATATACGATAGCCACCTTGGGAGCCGATGCACGCTTGGGGTCTGTTACGAGCGACGATGCGTAGTCGCTCAGCGAGATGTACTCTGCATCCTCGATGCCGTACTCCTCCTCGAAGAGCTCCTCCATCTGGTCGGCATACTTCACGCCGTCGATGAACTTGTGCTCCAGTGCATGCTTGGGAAGAACTATCGCAAGCTCGTCAGCCAGGCGGTTCAACTCCTGCTTGTCGATGCCTCGTGCCGACGATACGGCATCAAGCACTACGTCCCACATTCCGTCGGCCAGCTCCTGCATCTGCTCGCGGTTGGCGTCCGACATCTCGGTGAGGAAGAAGGGCTCAACGGCACTCTTATATTTACATACAGTGGGACGCAGGATGTCAATATCAACGCCCAGCTTGTCAATCAGACCCTTGTAGAAGATGGTGTTCATCTGCAGACCCGACCAGTCGAACGAGCCCTCGGGCTGCATGTAGATCTTGTCGGCTACCGATGCCAGGTAGTATCCGCCCTGCGAATATGTGTCATTGTAGGCTACCACCCACTTGCCACTCTGCTTGAAGTTGATGATTGCAGCGCGAAGTTCCTCCAGAAGGGTGAGGCTCACCGTGCCAGCGCCCGTGTAGTTGATGTAGATACCCTCGATGCGCTCGTCGCTTGCGGCACTCTCCAGTGCACGCAGAGCGTCATAGATGGTGAGCGACGATGTTGACGACATGGTCACAAAGTCGAAACTGCCCATCGGATTCTTCGATGGAGCATCCACCAGACTCTGCTCTAAATTAATATGCAGGATAGCCTTCTCGGGTATGCCCTTCACCTCGGGGGCGAACATAGCCGATATTCCTGAGAAAAACATAAGCGACAGAACGGTCACCACCACGCTGCCGGCCACAAATGCCAGAAGCGCTGCGACGAATGCCTGCCCAAACGATAAACCCTTTACGGGCAGCGCCTTACGCTTCTTCTTCGCACTCGGCTCGGCGGGTTGTGCGGCTGGTTGCGGAGCTGAATTTTCCACCCTCTGCGAGGCCTGCGGCTCGGGGTTGGATGCGGGTTGCATATTTACATTTTCTGCACCCTCTTGTTCTATTTTATTCTCCTCCATGATATGCTCTTTTTGCTTTTTTGTTGGTAATTATTTTGCTGCTGGGTTAAATATTATTTTGTCCTCTTTTAATTTTTTGCAAAGATAGATAAAAAAAGTCACATTTTGATGGCCGCAGAATAAATATGTGTATATTTATGCATAAGTTGAATGCATCCATGAAAAAGTATAACGAAATGGTAATTTATCATCGCCAACAGCCACATTTTTCTGCCTGCTTTATGCAAAAAAACGCAATGGCGCTGCAGGTTCCGACTATTTTTTATATCTTTGCCAAAAATTTGCAAAACCCTATGGCAGACAATTCAATACTTATCCGTTTGGACGGACTTAAACTCAAATACGAGGAGATCGGCCAGAAACTCACCGACCCCGAAGTGATTGCCGACGTAAAGCAGTTTGTGCAGCTCACCAAGGAGTACAAGGAGCTGGAGCCCATTGTTGAGACCTCGGACCGCTATCGCACGGCTGTGGCCAACCTGGCTGAGGCGAAGGATATCCTTGCCAACGACAAGGACGAGGAGATGCGCGAGATGGCTCGCATGGAGATCTCGGAGCTGGAGCCTGCGCTGGAGAAGATGGAGGAGGAGATCAAGCTCCTGCTCATCCCCAAGGATCCGCAGGACGACAAGAATGCAATCCTCGAGATTCGTGGTGGTACGGGTGGCGACGAGGCGGCTATCTTCGCCGGCGACCTTTTGCGTATGTACACCAAGTATATCGAGTCGAAGGGCTGGCGTTACGAGATCACCTCATTCTCTGAGGGTACTGCTGGCGGATACAAGGAGGTTGTACTCAAGGTTACGGGTCAGAGCGTATATGGCACCCTGAAGTATGAGTCGGGCGTACACCGCGTGCAGCGCGTGCCGCAGACCGAGACACAGGGCCGTGTACACACCTCGGCAGCTTCGGTGGCTGTGTTGCCCGAGGCTGAGGAGTTCGACGTGGAGATCTCGATGAACGACATCCGCAAGGATATCTTCTGTGCATCGGGTCCCGGTGGTCAGTCGGTGAACACCACCTACTCGGCTATCCGCTTGACGCACATCCCCACAGGTATCGTGGTGCAGTGTCAGGATCAGAAGTCACAGCTCAAGAACTTCGACAAGGCCTTCGAGGAGTTGCGTACACGTATCTTCAACCTCGAGTACTCGAAGTATCTGGACGAGATCGCATCGAAGCGTAAGACGATGGTATCGACAGGTGACCGCTCGGCAAAGATTCGTACCTACAACTATCCTCAGGGACGTATCACCGACCACCGTATCAACTATACCATCTACAACCTCTCGGCCTTCATGGATGGCGATATTCAGGGTTGCATCGACCAGCTGATTGTGGCCGAAAACGCCGAGCGTTTGAAGGAGAGCGAACTGTAAGAGATTTATCTGCTTGGATATTTCGGCATCCACCTTGCCCTCGCCTTCCTCACATACGCCATAGTATGCTGCGTAGGCTCTCGCTGCGGTGGCTTCAAAATATCTCAAGCATCTGAAAATCTCGGGGCGCAAGCCTTGAAATCCCTCTTTTTATCCACGTTCTTGGTGTGGAAAGTACGCAAGCATTAAGAAAATCTCAATTATCATAAGGGACTGCCCCATGGGGCGGTCCTTTTTTTATTACACTTATCGCACATATTACACCTCTAACACTTATCTAATCTATCCTCCCTTTCGATTTTGAATTTTAACCCTGCTTCGCAGGCTTTTCCTCCTCGCGGCTCGGCATAATCCAAGTAAGACTTGGCTTCTGCTCTCGCTCCGCAGCGTCGGTTGCATTTTGAATTTTGCAGGCGTAACGCCTGTTTTATGAATGGCAAGTCATGGCGGCTAATTACTGTTGTTGTAATTACCGTGCGTCAGCCCAATTTTGAATTTTGCATTTTGCATTTAGAATTGTATATTTGTAGATTAGAATAAATGTTATTTTTCAGCTATGACCGCACCCGCGCAACATATCACCCTCTCGGAGCTTCAGCACCGCATCAAGGCCGCTGTTGAGGGCTCATTGGCACTGCCCCTGTGGGTTGTGGCGGAGGTGTCGGAGCTCAAAGTCAACTACTCGGGTCACTGCTACCTCGAACTTGTCGAGAAGAGCGAGCCCACGCGTGGTGGCACACCCATCCCCCGTGCGCAGGTGAGAGCTGTCATCTGGCGGTCGCAGTATGCCATGCTATCATCCTATTTCGAGGCGCAGACAGGTTCACGTCTCGCGGTGGGTATGAAGATTCTGGCGAAGGTTGTGGTGTCGTACCACGAGCTATATGGTCTCTCGTTGCAGATCACCGATCTGGATGCCTCCTACACCCTTGGCGAGGTGGAGCGCCAGCGCCAGATGACCATAGCGCAGTTGCAGCGTGATGGCGTGTGGGATATGAACCGCTCGCTTCCTCTTCCGCGACCCCTGCAACGCATTGCCGTGGTGTCGAGTGCTGCAGCGGCAGGCTACCGCGACTTCTGCAACGAACTACGCGATGGAGGCTACGCCTTTTCGCTCACGCTCTTCGATGTGGTGGTGCAGGGCACAGCTGCCGAGCAGAGTATCTGCACGGCATTGGAGGAGGTGGCACTCAGGCAGGAACAGTTCGACGTCGTGGTGCTGATTCGCGGAGGTGGTTCGGCAAGCGATTTGAGTTGCTTCAACTCTTACAGGCTCTGCTCCTATGTGGCGCAGTTCCCGCTGCCCGTCATCACGGGCATAGGCCACGACAAGGATACCAGCGTAGCCGATATGGTTGCCCACACACCCCTGAAGACCCCCACCGCCGTGGCGGCGTGGCTCACCGAGCAGATGGCATGCGAGATGGCGTGGCTCGACGATGCAGCCCGCACACTTTCGGATATGGCCGTTGTGGCGGTGCAGCGTGAGCGTATGCGTCTGGAGCGTATGATGGCCGACGTTGAGCGTGATACGGTGCGTGCCCTCGACCGCGAGCAGACGTTTCTGAAGATGACTCGCGAGCAACTCTCCTTTGCCGTTGAGCGTGGCATGGAGCGCCAGAAGGCGTTCCTCGATATGGCCTCGGCGGCGGTCGATGCCCGAGCGCCGGAGAAGATATTAAAGTTGGGTTTTGCCGTGGTGCGCTGCGATGGCCACGCCGTAACATCCGCCGAGGGACTTTCGGGCAAGGAGGTAGATATTCAACTCGCCACAGGAAACATTACCGCAACAGTTAAATAACCTATTGCACTTATAACACCTATAACACTTATAGCGTTATGTCAGATAAAACACTCACATACACCGAGGCCGTAGCCGAGATAGAGCAGATTCTCGCGCGCCTGCGCGAGGAGCATATCGATGTAGATTCGCTCTCTTCCGAGGTCAAGCGAGCCACCGAACTTATTGCCCAGTGCCGTGCGCAGCTAACCTCTGTCGAGCAGGCCGTCAAGGAGCAGTTGGAACATAAATAGAGAGAGCAGTGAAACATTTGATCAAACTCATATTAAACCTCTTTCCCCGTCCCGTGTTGCAGCGCGTGGCCGAGTGGGCTGTGCCTGTGCTCGGACTCTTCTATCTGGGCGAGGGTAAGGAGTGCCCCGTGTGCGGATGTAAGCGCAGGAAGTTTCTGCCCTACGGCTATGTCACGCCCCGCGAGAATGCTCTCTGTCCGAAGTGCCTCTCGCTCGAGCGTCACCGTCTGCTGTGGCTGTGGCTGCTGCGTGAGAGCGATCTGGGCCGTGGAGCTATGGCTCTGCCCCGCATGTTGCACATAGCACCCGAGGTGGCGCTGATGCGCCGTTTTCGCAAGATGTATGCCTCTACGCCCGAGCGCTATATCACGGCCGATCTGGAGAGCCCGCTGGCCGATATGCACTTCGATGTGCAGCAGATTCCGCTTAAAGATGGCGAGATGGATGTTGTCATCTGCAACCACATTATGGAGCACGTCGAGGACGATCGCCTGGCCATGCGCGAACTGCACCGCATCCTGCGTCACGGCGGCTGGGGTGTAGTCCTTTCGCCCGTTGAGCGGGAGAGGGAGCATACCTTCGAGGATGACACCATTACCGATAAGGACGAGCGCACCCGTATCTTTGGTCAGTATGACCACCGCCGCATCTATGGCCGCGACTATGCCGACCGCCTGCGTGAGGCTGGCTTCGAGGTTATGGTATTGCCCTATATGCAGCACCTGACCTCCGCCGAGCAGCAGCTCTACGCCCTTACTGATGAAGATTTATACATTGTTTACAAACCATAAATTATGGATGTATTACAGAAATATGGCTCTCTGCGCCGTTTCATAGCAGATAGTTATTCGCCCATCACGCAGCAGGCCGTCGATTCGGCACTGCTCTATGCCGAGGAGAAGATGCGTGGCTATACGCGCTACGATGGCACCCCTATGCTCGACCACGACGTGGCCGTGGCTGAGATCGTGTCGCGCGAGCTGGGCCTTGGTCGTAACTCTACCGTGGCAGCTATCCTGCACGATGTGATCCGCATCGCCAACAAGGAGCGTCCCGAGGAGGTGGAGCCCCTCTCAATCGAGATTCGCGAGCGCTTTGGCGAGCCTGTGCTGGGTATTATCGTGGGCTTGTGCAAAATATCGAACATCAAACTCAAGGTGTCGAAGGAGCAGGCCAACGACTTCCGCGATATGCTGGTTAGCTACTCGGTCGATCCGCGAGTGATACTCATTAAACTGGCCGATAGGTTGGAGGTTATGCGTAGTCTCGATATCTTCCCCGTGGCCAAGCACCGCAAGAAGAGCTGGGAGAGTATGAACCTCTATGCCCCAATCGCCCATAAGCTGGGTCTGTATGCCCTGAAGAGCGAGCTGGAGGATCTGGCACTGAAGTGGCTGGAGCCCAAGGATTATGAGTATATCACACGCCGCCTGGAGGAGACCGAGAGCGAGCGTCAGACCTTCATCGCCCGCTTCCTGGTGCCCATCGAGGAGAAACTTAGGTCGATTCCCAACCTTCACTATCACATCAAGAGTCGCACCAAGTCCGTCTATTCCATCTGGAACAAGATGCGTAAGCAGAACGTGCCGTTCGAGGGTGTTTACGACATCTTCGCCCTGCGCATCATCATCGACTGCGAGCGTGAGCTGGAGAAGCAGCTCTGCTGGACGGTCTATTCGGTCGTTGGCGACTGCTATACGCCCAACCCCAAGCGTATGCGCGACTGGGTAACCATCCCCAAGTCCAACGGCTACGAGTCGCTGCACACCACTGTGTCGGCTGGCGGCGGTCGCTGGGTGGAGATACAGATCCGCTCGGAGCGTATGGATGCCGTGGCCGAGCGAGGTATCGCCGCTCACTGGCGCTATAAGGGTGTGAATCAGGGTGCGCAGACCTCGGAGCAGTGGCTCAGCCGCCTCAGGGAGGCGCTGGAGGAGACCACCCACTCGCTCTCGCAGCGCTTCGATGCCAAGCCCTCGACAAGCGAGATTTTTGTCTTCACGCCCAATGGCGATATACGCAAACTCCCCGAGGGTGCTACCGTTCTGGACTTTGCCTTTGACATACATACCAACCTTGGCGCAACCTGTACGGGAGCGAAGGTCAACAACCGTGCTGTACCCATCCGCGAGGTGCTCAACAATGGTGACATCGTGGAGGTGATGACGCAGAAGAACCAGACGCCCAAGTCCGACTGGCTCACCTTCTGCGTGACATCTAAGGCTCGTGGCCGCATCAAGTCGTGGCTAAGGAACGAGCAGATGAAGCACGCCCGCATCGGTCGTGAGGAGCTGGAGCGCAAGCTCAAGAACTGGAAGATCACGGTTCCCATCGACGAGGCTGTGGCCTATCTGGGCAAGGTGCTGAAGGTTCGCACAGGCCGTGAGGTATATTCGATGATCGCTCTGCAGAAGATTGACTTCCTCTCTATCAAGGAGATACTGCAGCAGTGGCTCTCGGGTGAGGCCGAGGAGCAGCGCCGTGTGGCGGCTGCCGAGGCCGAGCGCAAGAAGGAGGAACTGAAGGCTGCACAGCAGGAGGAGGCACCCGCTGCCCGCCGCTCGGATGCGCTCGTTATCGATGAGAAGATCAATAACATAGAGTATAAGCTGGCCAAGTGCTGCAACCCCATCAAGGGCGACGATATCTTCGGTTTTGTCACCATCTCGTCGGGTATTACGATCCACCGCTCGGATTGCC